>JBEGMT010000143.1:0-6921 GCA_041182925.1 Pseudomonadota bacterium
TAATTATTCTATTTTTGTTTACCGTTACAAGTGGTACTGCGTTTTCTGGAACTATTATCAATGGCGCTTGGGCGCCCAGTAACTGCGGTGATCAACCCAGTCCACCGGTGATTGCTGATCAAGACGTCAAATCATTTAATAAAAGCATGGATGCGATTGGGGATTGGCAAAATAAAACGAAAAACTTTTTTGAATGTTTAGTTAAAGAGGCCAATGCTGATAATGCAATTATTGCTGAGTCGGCTAATCGTGCGCAGGCCAATCATCAAAAAGTAGTTGAAACTTTAAATGTAACCATTGATGAAGCTGAGAAGAAGTTGAGCAAAAAATAAGCTGTTATGGAATGGGTAAGCTTCCGATATGCCCGACATGGATGTACTGGTAGTTAATTAAGAATGGTTTTCTCCCCCCGAGAACCGACAGGGATGTATTCTTATAATTGGCGAGGCAATCTCGCCAATTTCTAACTTTATTCTAATTCTGATAATACAGTGAGCGCTTCTTGAATATTGCTGACAGCATGAATGTGTAAGTTTTTAATGTTTTCTTTGGGTTTATTGCTTTTAGGAATAATCGCTCGTTTAAAACCGTGTTTGGCCGCCTCATTTAAACGTGCATGACCATTAGCAACTGGGCGTATCTCGCCATTCAAACCGACTTCACCAAAAAAAACCGTGTCGTAAGGAATAATTCGATCACGCAAACTGGATACTACGCCAACCATAATCGCTAAATCACTGCTGGTTTCGGTGACTTTGATACCGCCAACCACATTGGCATAAATTTCATCACTGGCGGTAAAAATCCCGCCATGACGCGACAATACGGCTAATAACATGGCTAAGCGGTTTTGATCTAAGCCTACCGCTAATCGACGTGGGTTACCGTATTGGCTTTCGGTAACCAAGGCTTGAATTTCGACCAACAAGGGGCGAGTGCCTTCCCATAACACAGTAACCACGCTGCCAGGGGATGGTTTTTCCGAGCGAGATAAAAACATCGCTGATGGATTTTTGACTTCTTTTAAACCATTGCTTTCCATGGCAAAAAAGCCCAATTCACCGACGCTGCCAAAGCGGTTTTTATCAGCACGTAATACTCGAAATCTTGAGTCATCAGTGGAGGATAAAACCACTTGAGCATCAACAATATGACTCAAAGTCATTGGCCCAGCCAATGATTGATCTTTGGTGACATGACCGACCATAAAAATCGAGATGCCGGTACGTTTGGCATATTGGGTGAGATAGCTGGCGGTTTCGCGCACTTGCGAAACCGAACCCGGCGCAGAGTCAGAATCAGCGGTGTACATGACTTGAATCGAATCAATAATCACCACTTGCGGCTGTTCTTCGTCTAGGATTTGGCAAATTTGCTGCACCGAGGTTTCCGCCAGCATTTTAATACCATTGGTTTGTAATCCTAAACGATGAGCACGTTCGGCTATTTGTTGTAGCGATTCTTCGCCGGACACATATAAAACCGGACGCTGTTGAGCAATATGGGCAATCGCTTGTAGCAAAATGGTACTTTTACCAGCGCCCGGTGCGCCGCCAATTAACACCACACTGCCTTTGACGATGCCGCCACCTAGGACGCGGTCAAATTCACTCAGGCCAGAGGATAAGCGTTCAGCTTGCGCTAAATTAACCTCAGATAATAATTGCACTTGGCTACGCGAGCCAGCGTAACCGCTGTTATCTCGGTTGGGTTTGCTACTGCCAAGTTTGAGTTCTTTGATGGTATTCCATTCGCCGCATTGATTACATTGCCCAGCCCAGCCTGGGTAATCGGTACCACATTCGCTGCAGACGTAAGCGGTTTTGGATTTTTTAGCCATCGTTATTTAGGTGTAAGGATGTTCGACAATTTGTACCCGCTGGGTGATGCCGCACAGCAGGGTGTAGGGGATGGTGTCAGCAAAGTGGGCAATTTCTTCAATCGCTAAACCGTCACCCCATAAAGTGACAGGGTCGCCGATTTTGGCGTTGGCTTGGCTACTTAAATCGACGGTAATCATATCCATTGAAACGCGACCAATTAACGGCACACGTTGACCATTAACTAACACCGGTGCGCCGCTTCGCGTGTGGCGGTGATAACCATCGCCATAGCCAATCGAAACCACGCCTAATCGCGTGTCGGTTGCTGCTTGCCAGGTGCCGCTATAACCAACGGTTTCGCCAGCGGCAACATGTTTGACCGCGATTAGGCGTGAATGTAAGTTCATCACCGGCTTCAAGCCGAAATCGGCACCGGTTTTGCCCGCAAAGGGTGAGCAGCCGTAGAGCATTAAACCGGGACGCACCCAGTCGCTATTGACATTAGGCCAGCCAATAATCCCTGCTGAATTGGCGATGCTGCGTTGCCCAGGGTAATCGGCAGTGGCTTGATTGAACAACTCGACCTGTTGTCGGGTTTTGTCATCCAATAAATCATCGGCATTGGCAAAGTGGCTGATTAAGTTGATTGGTTGCTGAACCAAAGCGCTTTGGCTTAATTGCTGGTAAGCAGCGTTGAAATCAGCGCCTTTGAATCCTAAGCGATTCATGCCGGTATCCATTTTTAACCAGACGCGGAGTTGGCGTTTATCGCTGGCGTGTTGCTGCAAAATTTCAAGTTGTTGCGGATTGTGAATCACGCTATCGAGCTGATTTTGCAAAATCAATTCCAGCTCATCATGGCAAACAAAACCTTGCAGTACCGTAATCGGTTGTTGAAATCCGGCCTGTCTTAATCGAACCCCTTCATCAACCCGCGCTACAGCGAAACCGTCCGCATCAGTCAGCGCTTCGGCGATGCGGCTAATCCCGTGACCGTAAGCATTGGCTTTAATCACTGCCATGATTTTGTTATCCGGCGCGTAACGTTTGACTTGCTGTAAGTTATGTCTGGCAGCTTGTAAATCCAGATGTACATAAGCAGCTGGCGTCATTCGTAATCCTCACTGCCTGTGTATTGGCCGGCAAAGTTTTCAAAACGGGTGTATTGGCCTAGGAAGGTTAAGCGCACGGTGCCGAGTGGACCGTTCCGTTGCTTACCGATAATCACTTCAGCGATGCCTTTATCTGGGCTGTCTTCGTTATAGACTTCGTCACGGTAGACGAAAATAATCAAGTCGGCGTCCTGCTCAATCGCTCCCGATTCCCGTAAGTCAGACATGACAGGGCGTTTATTGGGACGTTGTTCCAAATTACGGTTAAGCTGAGATAGGGCAATCACCGGCACATTCAGTTCTTTGGCTAAGGCTTTTAAGCCACGAGAAATATCGGAAATTTGCTGCACACGGTTATCGCCGCTGGACGGTGATTGCATTAACTGCAAATAGTCCAGCACGATTAAACCCAATTGGCCGTGTTCACGGGTCAAACGCCGCGCTCTGGAACGCACTTCCGTTGGCGTTAGGGCAGGGGTGTCGTCGATGAATAACTTGGTCTCGGCTAATAAATTAATCGCTGAGGTTAAGCGCGGCCAATCGTCGTCATCTAATTTACCGGTACGGACTTTGTGTTGGTCGATGCGACCTAATGACGACATCATCCGCATCGCCAATGCTTCCCCCGGCATCTCCATACTGAACACTGCGACCGGCATTCCGCTTTTTAAAGCGACATTTTCGGCCATATTCATGGCGATAGTGGTCTTACCCATCGAAGGCCTACCCGCAACGATAATCAAATCCGCGGGTTGTAAACCGGAGGTTTTCTCGTCTAAATCGGTAAAACCGGTGCTTGCGCCCGTGATGTCTCCGTCTTGTTCGTAGAGGGTTTCGATTTTATCGACCGCTTTGGCGAGCAAATTTTTAATCGAATTAAAGCCACCTTGCCCCCGTTGCCGTTGCTCGGCAATTTTGAACACATTGCGTTCGGCATTTTCTAACAATTCAGCAGTTTCTCGACCTTCGGTGCTGAACGCTGAATCAGAGATTTCGGTGCCAACATGAATTAATTGCCTTAATACCGAACGATCACGAACAATGTTGGCGTAGGCGACAATATTGGCAGCCGATGGCGTGTCTTTGACTAAAGTGCCTAAATACGCTAAGCCACCGACATTTTGTAGCTCGTCGTTGGCTTCTAGCGCTTCGGATAAGGTAACGACATCGAAAGGGTCTTGTTTTTCGGCTAATTGAGCGATGGCGTTAAAAATCAGGCGGTGATCACGGCGATAAAAATCCTCTTCATTGATTTTATCGGCTACAGAGTCCCAGGTTTGGTTGTCTAACATCAATCCGCCAAGGACTGCTTGTTCGGCTTGAATTGAGTGGGGGGGGATTTTTAGGGATTCTACAGCGTGATCAGGCGCGTAATAATAGTCTTCAGACATGAATGGCAAACTGCGGCAGTGGCTTAAACGCTTATTATACTGGCAAAGTCAGTATTAAATGCGCTGCTGATTTGGTTAAGCCAAGCTGATCGACACTTTAAGCGGCTTGGTGCTGAATAATCAGTATCGACTGTGATTAAATAGCCGCCTTTTATGGGTTTTTGGAAAATATAATCTTCCCGAAAACCTGCATCTTTTGTTATTTTTAAGTGAAGAAAGTCTTGAAAACTCAAATTTATTTAGCCATTTTTCTAGCTGTTTTTCTGGAGTCAACTGTGAATGCACAACCACTTGATCATGCTATAGAAGAAAAAGTCCAAGCTTTGTTATCGCAAATGACCTTGGAAGAAAAAGTCGGGCAAATGACCCAGATTGATGCCAGTGTTGTGACGGTACCCAATGGGCAAGATGTTGACCAACCGTTTGATATGGCGAAACTGGAAGATGCGATTTTGCAGCATCATGTTGGCTCCATTCTTAATGCGCCATCGACGCCAAGCAACAAAGCGCAACCAATTGAAAAATGGCGCAGTATGACGCAAACCATCCGCAACATCGCTGAAAAATCGCGCCTAAAAATTCCGGTGATTTACGGCATTGATGCAATTCATGGTGCCACTTATACCGATAAGTCGGTACTGTTTCCTCAAGCCATCAATATGGCTGCCACTTTTAATCGTGATTTGTCCTTCAAAGAAGGTGAAATTGCCGCCCGTGAAGTGAAAGCCTCAGGAATCGATTGGAACTTCTCGCCAGTGATGGACATAGGTCGCCAGCCCTTATGGCCGCGGTTGTGGGAAACCTATGGCGAAGACGTGCATTTAGCCAGCAGCTTAGGCACTGCTTTCATCCAAGGTCATCAAGGTGACGATGCCTCAGCCGCTGACAAAGCGCCGACTTGTTTAAAACATTATGTCGGTTACAGCTTCCCGATTAATGGCAAAGATCGCACCCCAGCATGGATAGGCGAACGGATGTTGCGCGAGTATTTCTTGCCGAGTTTTGAAGCCGGTATCAAAGCCGGTGCGCCAACCATTATGATCAATTCTGCCGAAGTCGATGGCATTCCTGGTCACGCTAACTATCAATATTTGACGACGATTTTGCGTGATGAACTAGGTTTTACCGGCTTTACCGTGTCGGATTGGGAAGACATTATCCGCCTTTATACTCGTGACAAATTAGCCGCGTCACCTCGCGAAGCGGTGAAAATTGCGGTGATGGCTGGGGTTGATATGAGCATGGTGCCGTTCAACTTTTCGTTTTACGACTTATTACTCGATTTAGCCCGTAGCGGTGAAGTGCCGGTCAGTCGAATTGATGAAGCGGTAACACGAATTTTGCGGGTCAAATATCAAACCGGTTTATTCCAACGCACTGAGCCAGACATTGCAGTCACCGGTAATTTTGCCACTAAAGAAGCAGTGGCTATCAACCGCCAAGCGGCACAAGAGTCGATTGTGTTAGCCAAAAACGATCAGCATTTATTACCACTGAGTAAAAAAGCCAGCATTTTAGTCACTGGGCCAACCGCTAATTTATTAAGTGTGATGAACGGCGGTTGGACGCTGACTTGGCAAGGTGACAATGAGCTTTTGTACCCCAAAGACAAATTAACCTTGTTCAAAGCGATTCAACAAAAAACCAGCGGCAAAGTTACTTATGTCGGCGGTAATAGCTATCAAGAAGAAATCAACATCGAACAAGCGGTCAACGAAGCTCGCAAACACGATGTTGTGGTTTTAGCATTGGGTGAAAATACCTACACCGAAACCAGCGGCAATATCGAAACCTTAAACCTGCCATTTCCACAATTGCAATTAGCCAAAGCGATTTTCGCGACCGGCAAACCGGTGGTGTTAGTCACCTTTGGTGGTCGTCCACGCATCATCACCGAAATTGCCGAACACGCTAACGCGGTGGTGTTAGGCTTCTTGCCAGGCATGGAAGGCGGGGTAGCGATGGCGGATATTTTATTTGGCGACGTGAACCCCAGCGCCAAGTTGCCGATTTCCTACCCACGCAACACCAACGACATCGTGCTTTACGATCATAAACCGATTGAAAGCTACGAAACTAACCAATACAAACCGTTGTATCCATTTGGACACGGTTTGAGCTACACCCAGTTTGAAACTACCGGCTTGCGTTTAAGTCACGAGCAAATCAAGTTAGGCGAGGGCATTGAGGTCAGTGTTGAGGTTAAAAACACCGGCAAAATCACCGGTAAAGAAGCGGTATTGGTTTATTTAAATGATGTTGCTGCTTCAGTCACCAGACCTAACAAACAACTAAAAGCCTATGCCAAAGTTGAGCTAAAAGCCGGTGAAACGCAAACCTTGCATTTTGAACTTCCCGCCGAAGCAATGTCGTTTATCGGCGTCGATATGAAACGCCGGATTGAGCCCGGCGAGTTTAAAGTGATGGTTGGTAATCAAACGGTGAGTTTTACTGTTAACTAGTCGTTGAATTTTCCCGTCTGCCGCGCCGAGCACTGAAACTTTTACTGGCAACCATCCTTCTAACACCGCATACCTTAAAAAGCTTTTGCCAACACAAAAGTCTATATTGGTACGCGGTGCGTACCCTACGCAG
>JBEGMT010000144.1:0-9170 GCA_041182925.1 Pseudomonadota bacterium
CGTCAATGCTTACCGCGAAATCAGCGCGGATAGTGCCAGGAGCTGCTTCAGCTGGGTTAGTTGCACCCATCAATTCACGGTTTTTCAATACTGCATTTTCGCCTTCCAAAACTTGGGCAACGATAGGGCCAGAAATCATGAATTTTACTAAGTCGTTGAAGAAAGGACGCTCTTTGTGAACAGCGTAAAAGCCTTCAGCTTGTGCTTGGCTCAATTGCAGCATTTTTGATGCAACAACGCGCAAGCCATTTTTTTCGAAGCGGCTAACAATTTCACCAATCACGTTTTTAGCGACTGCGTCAGGCTTGATGATTGTGAAAGTACGTTCGATTGCCATTGTGTAAAACTCCAATAGGGTGCTTAAAAAAGGGTTGTGAAATTATAACGGGTTTAGATAGATAGTTTTTCGACCTGACGGTTGCCACCATAAACCCAGTTCGCCAACATTCGAGTGCTGGTCACTGAGGTAAACAGAGAAGTCAAAATGCCGACTGATAACACCAGCGCAAAACCTTTAACTGGGCCGGTGCCGAAAGCAAATAACAACACCGCAACGATAAAGTGGGTAACGTTCGAGTCAAGAATGGTGGCGAACGCTTTTTCGTAACCCACATAGATACTGGCTTGTGGGCTGCTGCCGTTACGCAATTCTTCACGGATCCGTTCGTTAATCAACACGTTAGCATCCACCGCCATACCGACGGTTAAAACGATACCCGCCATACCTGGCAAGGTTAAGGTTGCTTGTAATACTGACATGATCGCAATCAGCAGTAATACGTTGTAAATCAAAGCAAAGTTAGCGATTAAGCCAAAGCCTTTGTAGTAAACAATCATGAAAAATACCACCAACAAGAAGCCAGCAGTAATCGACATCATACCTTGGTCGATGTTTTCTTGACCTAAGCTTGGGCCAACGGTGCGTTCTTCAACGATTTCAACTGGCGCAGCCAAGGCACCGGCTCTTAGCAATAACGCCAAGGTGCGAGCTTCTTGTGGGCTGTCTAAACCAGTGGTTTGGAAACGTTTGCTAAAGCTGTCACGGATGGTGGCAACGCTGATGACTTTTTCAACTTTTTCTTTGTGTTGAACTTTTTGGCCATCGATAACGCGGGTTTCTGATTTGTATTCGATAAACACCACCGCCATTGGCTTATTGATGTTTTCTTGGGTCATTTTGCCCATTTTCTTGGCGCCAGCACCATCTAAAGTGATGAATACTGCCGCTGCGCCGTCTTGGTCAAGACCAGAAGAGGCGTCGGTAATTTGGTCGCCAGTCACGATGACTGCACGTTTTAACAATACAGGTGCCCCGTTTTTGTCGTAATACAAACGGCTACCAACCGGTATATGACCTTGGATGGCTGATTGTACGTCATGCTCAACATCAACCAAACGGTATTCCAAAGTCGCGGTCGTACCCAATAATTCTTTCGCCCGGGTAGTGTCTTGAACGCCAGGTAATTGGACGATGATGCGGCTGTCGCCTTGTTGTTGAATAATCGGTTCAGCAACACCTAATTCGTTAACTCGGTTACGCAAGGTAGTGATGTTTTGACCTAATGAAGATTTTTTGATTTCTCTGATTTCACGTTCAGGTATGGTCAAAGTAAATTCATTGGTCGCTGTTTCGTCTAAATCCAGATTACGAAAATCTTTGTTTAAGACAGCAGCAGCGGCAACACGGGCTTCTTCGTTCGGTAAAACGATTTTAATCCCGCCGGATTCTTTCGCTACCGATTGGTAACGGACTTTGCCATCTCTGAATGCGCTACGAATATCGTTGATATAACGCTCTTCAGCTTGTTTGATTGCGGTGTCCATATCCACTTCTAAAGTGAAATGCACACCACCCCGCAAATCCAGACCCAAATACATCGGTTTTGCGCCCAGTTTATGCAACCATTCTGGCGTTGCTGGTGCCAAGTTGAGGGCAACCGTGGCTTGGCCGTACATTTTTTCTCTTAACAAATCGGCGGCTTTTAATTGCTCATCGGTGTTGTTAAAACGTGCCAGAATTTTGCCCTCGTTAAACTCAAACGATTTTAGGGTGTAGCCGGCTTCTTTAATCGCCGCTGTCACTGCATCGGCTTGGCTTTGTTGCAACGGGGTGTTGTTGCTCGAAGCCAATTGTACGGCTGGATCATTACCATAAAGATTCGGTAATGCGTAAAGAGCGCCGATAACCAGAACGGTCAGGACCAGAATGTTTTTCCAAAGTGGGAAATGGTTTTGCATGGTTATTCCGTTAAAAGCAGTGACAGACGTGCTGTTGCTAAAAAATCAAGGAAGAGTTGAAACGACAGAATCAAAAATTAGTTCTTTTTGTTCAAAGTTTTGTAAGTACCTTTAGGCATCATGTTGGCAATCGCATGACGTTGTACTTGGATAAAATTATTATCTGACACTTCTAATTTGACAAAATTATCATCCAATTCAACCACTTTGCCCAAAATGCCGCCAGTTGTAACCACTTCAGCATTTTTGCCTAAAGTTGCCAGCATTTGTTTTTGTTCTTTGTTACGTTTTGATTGTGGACGAATGAACAGAAAATAGAAAAACACCAAAATCCCTAATGGGAACAACATGCCTTCAAAACCGGGTTGAGATGTAGCTGGCGCTGCTTGTGCCAAGGCGTCGGAGATAAAAAAACTCATGGAAATCCTCTAATAGTTATTGTCTTAATTGAAATTAGGTTTCAGCCAGCCAGCCGAATAGTCGCGCATTATGCCACACAAGATGTGATTCTCGCATTTCGCTATGGTTTTAAGCGCTTACAGAGTTTGACCGATTTGCTCACCGAGTCTGACTGCTTGGCCTGCCACTAAATGCTTGGCCCATTCGGTTTGGTCTTTGCCGAATAAAACGATGATCGTCGAGCCCATGTTAAAACGACCCATTTCCTCACCTTTTTCTAATACCGGTGGATTATCTTGATATTGCCAAGTTCTTGGTTCGCTAATGCTCGGTGGCGTTACTACGCCATGCCAAACGGTTTCAACACTCGACACAAAAATCGCTCCGACCAAAATTAAAGCCATTGGACCCGCTTCGGTGTCAAAAATACACGCCACCCGTTCGTTGCGGGCAAACAAGTTAGGCACCGCGCTGACGGTGGTGTTGTTAACGCTGAACAACCGGCCTGGAATATGCACCATTTCTTTTAAAGTGCCGGTTAAAGGCATGTGCAAGCGGTGATAATCTTTTGGTGACAAATAAATTGTCGCAAACGAGCCGTCTTCAAAGGCTTTAGCGCGTTCAACATCGCCGCCTAATAATTCTAAAGCCGTGTAACTATGGCCTTTGGCTTGAAAAATCTGGCCCTGCTCAATCCGCCCAGCTTGGCTGACCGCGCCATCGGCAGGGCAGGCAATTGCATTCGCGGCATCGGCAATTGGACGCGCATGGTCTTTTAGTTCACGGGTGAAAAAGTGGTTAAAGCTGGAGTAATGGTCAAGGTTTTCAAATTTCGCCTCAGCCATATTGACACCGTACAAGCGAATAATCAGCTTGATAAAACTGTTTTTCCACGCGGTGTTTTCGCAATGGGTGAGTTTAGACATCAAGGTAGACAAAACGTGATGCGGCAAAATGTATTGAGGCCAAACGGTAAGAATTTTCTTTAAGCTCATGGGGATTTAACGGTAGGGCGTAAAAAATTAGGCCAGATGCAACGATTTAAACGCTGCCTCTGGCCTGTAGTGTTGATGCCGATAGATTAAGGTAAGTTGACCAATTCTGGCACTTTCCATTCTGGATTGCGGTGTTCAGCAATTACTTTGGTATAGATACCGCCACGAACGTTGAAATCAGCGGTTAAGCGCATAAAGTTAGGCGCAGTCGCAGCAACAATATGATCCAAAATTTCGTGAGTAATCGCTTCATGGAACGCGCCGCGTTCACGGAAAACCCACATATATAATTTCAATGATTTCAACTCAACGCATAATTTGTTTGGCACATATTCCAAAGTCAATTTGGCGAAATCCGGTTGGCCGGTTAGTGGGCACAAGCAAGTAAATTCAGGAATATCAATGCGAATCGTAAAATCACGACCCGGTCTTGGGTTGTCAAAAGTCGCTAAATCTGAGCTAGGTTGGGTGGTCATGTTCGGTATAAATTTCGTTTAAAGTGGGTGGAGAGCGGATAATACGTCCGCCAGCTGGGGGTGGATTTTACCAGTTATGCGTCTAATGGCTAATTTAAGCCCATTTTTTGATTTCAATATGAACAAAATCATCGAACTAAAACAAGTCTATAAAGACTACCCGCAAGCCGCTGGCCTGCAAACGGTATTACATGACATTAATTTAGACATTTTTGCGGGTGAATTTGTCGCGATTGTCGGGCCATCGGGTAATGGCAAATCGACCTTGTTAAATTTACTCACCGGCATTGATTATCCCAGTCGTGGCGAAGTGTTGGTCAATGGCGCGGCTTTGCACCAGCTGAATAGCGAACAACTTAGCGCTTGGCGTGGGGTAAATTTGGGCATCGTGTTTCAGTTTTTCCAATTGTTACCGGCGTTGAGTTTGCTGCAAAACATCGTCTTGCCGATGGATTTTGTCGGCAAATTATCCAAGCGCGAACGCCATGACAGAGCGCTGCATTTACTGGAGTTGGTGGGCTTAGCGGATGCAGCTGATCGCTTGCCGAGTCAGGTTTCTGGCGGTCAGCAACAGCGGGTAGCGATTGCTCGCGCCTTAGCCAATAACCCACCGTTGATTGTCGCCGACGAGCCGACTGGTAATCTCGATACTGCTACCGCCGATGCAGTGTTTGATTTATTCGCCCATTTACGCGATCAAGGCAAAACCTTGGTGATGGTCACTCATAACGAAAACTTGGCTGATGCCGCTAGCCGCAAATTGGAAATCCGTAATGGACGGATTCATGCCGACACACAAACGGTGGTTGGGCTGTGAATACCTTATGGCATAAAGTCTGGGCCGATTTATGGCTGTCAAAATCGCGAACTATAATGGCCATTATCAGCATTGCTGCTGGCGTGTTTTGCGTCGGCACGTTGTACGGCATGATTGCCTTGCAATTATCGAAAATGGACGCCGCTCATCAACAATCGCAGCCTTCGCATATCAGTTTAATTCTGCGCCAAGCGGCTGATGCCAATCTCTTGATCCAAATCCAAGCTCTCGATGGTGTCGAAGCGGTTGATAGCATGACGCCATTGACGGTGTCATTTAAAGCCAATCAAAATGCCGATTGGCAAATTGCGACCTTAATGATTCGTCCTCAACCGAATCAGCAACGCTTTGATAAAACTAGCTTGCAATCCGGTAGTTGGCCAGCGAAAGGCGAAGTGGCGATTGAAAATTTATCAGCGGCCTTTACCGGCTTAAAGCAGGGTGATTCAATTCAATTAGCCACCGATACCGGCAGCCAAAATTTGCAGATTAGCGGCGTGGTTCGTCATCCCTTTGTTAAACCCCCAAAATTCGGTGGCCAAGCGCATTTTTTCATTGATAGCGCTCAAGCCCAGCAATTTGGCTTATCCGCTCAACAATTCAAACAACTGCTCGTGCAAATCAAACCGCCTTACGATAGCGATCAAGCCCGAAGCGTGGCGGAACAAATCCGCACTCTGCTGGCTAAACGCGCAATTGATGTCAACGTCACATTATTACAAGACCCGGAAAAACATTGGGGTAGACCGTTTTTAGCCGGTGTTAATGGCGTGTTGCAGTGGATGGCTTTGGTGTCGTTGGCGCTGGCGTGTGTGTTGATTTTAAACACAGTTTCTGCGCATATCGCCCAGCAAAGCGACCAAATTGGGGTGATGAAAGCCTTGGGCGCATCGACGTTGACGATTGCCCAAGTGTATTTATTGGAAATTTTGTTGATGGCGCTGTTGGCGATTGGCTTGGCATTAGCACCGAGTTTAGCAGCGGCTTATTTTAGCTCCTGCAAAATTTTGGGCTTGTTTAACATAGCTTGCGGGGGCTTTGACTATTCGCCATTAGCAATTCAATACATGCTGCTGGGTGGTTTGTTGGTGCCGTTGTTAGCGGCTTTACCGCCAATTTGGCGAGGTGCAAGCATCACAGTCCGTGAAGCGATTGCCAGTTATGGTTTAGGTAGTGATTTTGGTCGTAGTCGCTTTGATAGCTTGATTGAAGCGTTCGGTGCACATTTTTTGCCAACCGTTTACGCGGCTGCTTTGGGCAATTTGTTTCGTCGCAAAGGCCGATTATTGCTGACCCAAAGCGTGTTGATTATTGCTGGGGTGATGTTTTTGTTGTTAATGAGTTTGATTGCCTCGTTAAATTTAACCTTGGATAACGAAATGGCGCGTAGTCGATATGCGCTGCGTCTGGGTTTTACCAGTGACCAAGTCGAATCCAAAGTCAAAGCCTTGGCCGAAACCATTAACGGTACCCAAACGGTTGAAGTTTGGCAGCGGTTACCGATGAGTTTGGCGAAAAATCATCAGGTTTTGCGGCAACAAGGGAGTTTGGGCGCACAGTTATTAGCGCTGCCGGTTGATGGAAATTTGTATCAACCTTTAATTGAATCTGGTCGTTGGCTGCAAGCCAGTGATGCAGGGCAAAAAGTCTTGGTTTTAAGCGCCGACACCGCCCAGCTTAATGGTATTGAAGTCGGTGATCAGTTAGAAATGCGCTTGGGAGCGACGCAACAAACTTGGCAAGTGATTGGTTTATATCGCTGGTTAGCGGGCACTAACTATGCGGTCGAGCCAGTTTATGCGCCATTGGATAGCGTCCGCCAAATCAGTAAACGTGGCGATTTGGCATCGTTTGCCTTGCTGGATGCGCCGATTAACAGCCTTGAGCAAGAAGGGGATTACCTGAAACAGGTCAAACAAGTGTTTGCAGATCAAGCGATTAAGCTCGATGTTTACACCACTCAAGCCAAATTGGAACAACGCCAATTCGCTCGCAATCAATTTCAATCAGTGATTGGCACTTTGCTTGGTCTGGCCAGCATGATTGTTGCGGTTGGCGGGATTGGTTTGTCGGGAGCGTTGGCGATTAGTGTTTTGCAAAGACGGCGGGAGATTGGTGTGTTGCGGGCGATAGGGGCATCGGCTGCAGCGATTTTTCGTTTATTTTTATTGGAAGGATTGTTGCATGGGCTGATGGCTTGGACGCTCAGTATCCCGATTGCCTATTTCGCCGCTCAGCCTGTTGCAGCCGAGTTAGGTCGAACCATGTTGGGGATAAAACTGGATTATTGTTTTAATTATCTAGCGGTTGCTTATTGGCTTTTGGTCATGCTGATCATGGCTTGGGTTGCTGCTTACTGGCCAGCGAAGAAAGCGGCGGGGATGACGGTTAAGGATTGTTTGGTCTAACCATTTAAGCTGAGCGATTATTTCCCGTCTGCCGCGCCGAGCACCGAAGCGTTTATTGGGAATAGCCCGTTAGGGTCGCCGCATGGATGCGGCGAGTTGGCAAAGGGACAGGAAGTCCCTTTTGCCAACCCCCAGTAAACGCTTCGGAGCGCAGGATTCAAGCGGCGGTCGGGTGGGCTTTCTTTTGGTTACTTTTCTTTGCCCAAACAAAGAAAAGTAACTCGCCTGTCGGTGCGAGAACCGACATCAAAACAAGCTTCGCAACGCGAAACCTTACTAAACTAAGCCAACAATTTCCCGCTAGTATGTTTGTACAGGCTACTCAACAACCGAATCACCACATAAATCATCACTTGAGTAATTTTAATCGCATCAACCCGCGTCGAATTCTCAGCAGCAAACTCATCAATCGAATCATTCATAAATTTGACCAAGCCGGTTTGTGGGTCGTCTTCATGCTCGCGTTGCTTAAAGCGATTTTGCAGCTTGTCGCGGATTTTTTCGTCCATCGCTGTATCCGGCATCAGCGCTTGTAACTCGCTATCGACCAAGGCCGCTTGTTTCTCCAGCCATTCAACATCAATGGTTTTTTGCGCGGGCAGGGTGCCGAAAGCGTGTTCAAACACACAAATCACATCGAAACATAAGTCCATAAACAAATGGCTCATGTCTTGGTTTTGTTGGGCGATCATTGACGGGAAAATCCCGAACACCGCTTGAGCTAAGGCGGGTTGTTGATTCTGAAAGCGCAGAATGATTTCACGGCCAGCGTTTTCGTCGAGGCTTTTGGCGTATTGGAGAGCTAAAAATAGTTCGCGGTCTGTTAGTTCGTGCATAGTTATGATGTTTGTTTTTATTATTTTTTAAGGATTCGCGTTGCGAGGCTTGTTTTGATGTCGGTTGTCGCACCGACAGGCGAGATACTTTTCTTTGTTTGGGCAAAGAAAAGTAACCAAAAGAAAGCCCACCTGACTGCCACTTGCTTCTTGCGCTCCGAAGTATGAACGGCTTAGGTAACTGGAAAATATGTAAGTTTGACGGCAATCATTATTTAATTTTTAAGATCCGCCAAAATCTTATCCCTAACCAACTGCCCCGACATCGTCACCATCGGCATTCCGCCGCCGGGATTGACACTGCCGCCGACAAAATACAGATTGCTTAATTCATCACTGCGCTGCGGTGCTTTAAAGCCTAAGTTCTTTTTGCGATCCGCGACCACGCCGTAAATGGAACCCAAATTCGAGTAATACCGAGCTTGAATATCCAGCGGTGTCCAATATTCTTCGGTGACGATGTGTTGGCGTAAATCGGTTAACCCCATGCGCTCCAGCTTAATCAACACCCGTTCCCGTAGAGCTAGATAATCTTCGGCAGATAGCGGTTTTTCTGGGTCAAGGTGGGGAATATGCGGCAGGATTTTAATAATCTCACAACCTTCCGGTGCTTGGCTGGGGTCGGTTTTGACTGGCGCGACCAGATAAATGGTGGGGTCTTCTGACAAAGTGTGTTTGTGGAACACTGCATCAAAATGTTGCTCAGGTTTATCGGAATAAAAGAAATTGTGGTGCGCGAGTTGTGGGTAAATGCGGTTGACGCCCAAATGCAGCACCAAGCCCGAACAGCTAGGTTCAAATCGCTGCATTTTTTTCAGCACTTTGGCTGGGCTATTGAGTAGTTGCTGCATCGCCGGAATCACTTCCATATTCGATACCACAACGTCAGCCGCTAACACGCTGCCGTCGTTCAGTTTCACCGCAGTAGCGCGTTGATTTTGCTGTTCAATCCGAGTGACTTCGCTGTTTAAACGAATATTGACACCCAATTCAATCGCCAA
>JBEGMT010000145.1:0-15209 GCA_041182925.1 Pseudomonadota bacterium
AACATGGCCGGTTTTTTACCTTGATAGGCAATGGCTTTGATGGGTTACAAACCGCTTATCAATCTTCATTGCGCTGGGCGTTGAACCATAGTCGCATCATGATGCTGATTTTGCTGGCTACCATAGGTTTGAATGTTTATTTGTACGTCAAAATCGATAAGGGCTTTTTTCCTAATCAAGATGCTGGCCGTTTGTTGGGTGAAGTTCAAACCGACCAAGGGGCTTCGTTTTGGTCATTACAAAAAAAATTGTACGAATTGTCGGATTTACTACTTAAAGATCCAGCAGTTAGCAATGTCGCTGGTTTTGGCGGTGCCGGAGCAGGCACCAATAGCGCCCGAGTATTTGTGGTACTGAAACCGCATGATCAACGCCCACCGATAAATGAAGTGATGGGTCGATTGCGTGCGCAAGTAGGGCGGATTCCTGGCGCTACTTTGCATATGTTTCCAGCGCAAGAATTACGAATTGGTGGCCGACCTTCGTTTGGTTCTTACGATTATGCTTTGCAATCCGATGACTTGGCGTTATTGCGGGAATGGCTGCCGAAAGTGGTCGCGGCTTTATCGAAACTGCCGCAACTGAATGATGTCAGCACTAGCCAGCAAGATAAAGGTCAACAAATCGGCTTGGTGGTTGATCGTGATATGGCAGCCCGCTATGGCATCACGCAGGCGATGATTGATAGCAGTCTGAATGACGCATTTGGTCAACGTCAGGTATCGGTGATTTATAACCCTTTAAACCAATATCGGGTGATGATGGAATTAGCGCCGGAATATTGGCAAAGCGCCGAGGCCTTGAAACAGGTGTATATCAACGTCCCTGCCAGTCGCTCGGCAAACGGCGAAATCATCAATGCCCACCAAGTACCGTTATCGACTTTAGCCAGTTTTGCGCCGACTAATGCGCCGTTGTCGGTCAATCATCAAGGCCAGTTTGCTGCCGCGAGTTTGTCATTTAATTTACAACCAGGGGTGTCGCTATCGACCGCGACCGAGTTAATCGAAAAAACTATGTTGGAAATTGGTGTGCCAAGTTCGATACAAGGCAGTTTCCAAGGCTCGGCCAAAGCCTTTCAAGAGTCGTTACGCAATCAGCCATTTTTGCTGTTGGCGGCTTTAGTGAGCATTTATCTAGTGCTGGGGATGTTGTACGAAAGTTATATTCACCCCTTAACGATTTTATCCACCCTGCCCTCAGCGGGCGTGGGGGCTTTATTAGCCTTAATGGTCTGCGATAACGAATTTAGCATCATCGCTTTGATTGGCGTGATTCTGTTGATTGGTATTGTTAAGAAAAACGCCATCATGATGATAGACTTTGCCCTTCAAACCGAGCGAGAACAAGGCTTGGATTCGCGAGAAGCGATTTTTCAGGCCTGCCTGTTACGCTTTCGACCGATTATGATGACTACTCTAGCTGCATTGTTCGGCGCCTTGCCGTTAGCACTGGGTAGCGGTTATGGCGCAGAACTGCGTCAACCTTTGGGGATTACTATTGTTGGCGGTTTGATTTTTAGTCAAATGCTGACCTTGTACACCACCCCCGTGGTTTATCTGTACTTGGATCGTTTCCGGTTGTGGTCACATAGCCGTTTGTTTAACCGCACCGCTTCTAAAGCGGGCAAACCCGCTTAACTTTGTCGAGATTTGCATGAGCTTTCGCCTTAAACCTTTGATTGCCGCCCTATTTGCCAGTCAATTAACCGCCTGCGCTGTCGGGCCAGATTACATTCGTCCCCAAGCCCCAGTTGCCAGCGAGTTTAAAGAAGTCAAAGGCTGGAAAACCGCGCAGCCGCGTGATACGGCTTTAAGCGGTCAATGGTGGCAAATTTTTAATGACCCCAAATTAAACGAACTTGAATCGCAAGTCGCCAGCAATCAATCCTTAATCCAAGCCGAAGCCCAATATCGCCAAGCGCAAGGGTTAGTGCAATCGGCGCAATCATCGTTGCTGCCGATTTTTAATCTAAACGGCAGCTTCAATAACTTTAAGTCGGCACAAGGCCAAACTCAGGTTATCAGCGGGGTACGCACCTTGTTTGGTAATACGGTGGCGATGGCTTGGGAACCCGATTTATGGGGCAAAGTGCGTCGGCAAATCGAAGCGAACACCGGCAATGCTCAAGCCAGCGCCGCTACCTTGCAAGCCTTGCGCTTGTCGATTCAAAGTAATTTAGCAGTCGCTTACTTTCAGTTAAAAGTGCTCGATGCCCAAAGATCGTTGCTGGATGAAACCGTAGCGGCGTATCAAAAAACCTTGGACATCACTAAAAACCGCTATGCGGTCGGCGTGGTAGCCAAGGCTGACGTAGTACAAGCTGAAACCCAATTGCAATCTGCCAAAGCGCAAGCGATTAATTTAGGCGTTCAACGCGCTAAATTGGAACATGCGATTGCGGTGTTGATTGGTAAATCGCCGGCCGAATTATCATTAGCAGCCAGCGCTTTAACCACCCAAGCGCCAGCGATTCCAGTGTCTTTACCGTCGGAATTATTAGAACGACGCCCAGACATTGCCGCTGCCGAACGCAAAGTCGCAGCGGCGAATGCCCAAATTGGGATTGCCAAAGCCGCTTATTTCCCAACTTTGAATTTGGCGATGAGCAATGGTTTTCAATCCACGGATGTCGGCGATTTATTCACCGTCGCCCGCCGTTATTGGGCGTTCGGCCCAGCCGCTGCGGCGCTGACTGTATTTGATGGCGGGGTTAAAAACGCCCAATACAATCAAGCCATCGCTGGCTTTGATGCCAGTGTCGCCGCTTATCGGCAAGCGGTGTTAACCGGTTTTCAAGAAGTCGAAGACAATTTAGCTGCACTGCGAATTTTGGAAGAACAAGCCAAAGTTCAGGATCAAGCGGTCGCCTCAGCCAACCAAGCATTGGCGCTGACCAATAATCAATACCAAGCTGGTACCGTCAGCTATTTAAACGTGATGACCGCGCAAACCGCCGCTTTATCGAATCGTCAAACTGCCGTGCAATTACAAGGTGATCGTTTGAATGCGGCGGTGTTATTGGTGAAAGCCATGGGCGGTGGCTGGAATGAAACCTTGTTACCCACCGAAGAGCAAGCCGCTGGGGAAAGAAAATGGACTGATTATTTGATTTTGCCGGTGGATACGATTGGGGAATGGGTTGAGTGATAACGGTAGGTGCTGGTTTTCTCAACACTCTAAGGCATCGGCCAATTTAATAAGTTTTCATCTTCAACAGGCAATCGTAGTGAAAACTTCTTCCCTGGATAATTAATCGTCAACACAAAGTTAGATAAAAAAGTTCGCACACCAATAATCGGTGTATGTAGATTTTGGCCAAAAGCGATTAAGACATCATCAGTAATGAAATCATGCCCATCTATTTTGATTTTCATGGTGTGTTGATACAAAGTATTGGATTGACCCGACACACCATTGACTTGCGTTGGATACCCCATAGCAAAATTATGACCTAATATCGCTGCATAGCCGGCAGGTAAAATGCAGTGGTCAGCACCGGTATCAATCAATGCCGCTGTTTTAAGGGATTTTCCAGTATGAGGATTGATGTAACTAACATCTAGGTAGGGTTTTAGTAAGTCGTTACCGATTTGTAAGGCGCGTAAAGGTTGATCAACGATAGGCATTACGTTTATTCATCTTCCTTGGGAACATAAATAATCACGGGATCCTTATACCCTAGTTCGATAGCCATTGTATAAGCGACTTCGGCACTTTCAGAGGCCGCGACCACGTCAACTTTGCCAAAATCTTCGGTTATGACATATTGGCCTACATACTTAGAGGCATCGGCAACTAAGATGTTTTCCATCAGTTTCTCCCAAAAAACAGTATCTTGATAACAAGGGCTATGTTAACAACTTGTTGTTAATAGCCATAATTTAAATTTTGCTATATCAATCTTCATTAACTTCTATTTGTCATCTGCTGCCCCACCAACACCCAACCAACAAAAACCCCAAACCATTGGTGCTGACACAACATTTTCAAATTGCTTTAAGACGATATAAAAGCTGTAAAAAATTACCTTTAAGCATTTAACCTGCCCTACCCCAACAAAAACCCAGTTAAAAATCAGAAGCTTGGATAAAAACCAATTTTTTATCTGCAATTACTCCCTCATTCTTAAAAAACTGGCACAGCTTGTGCTTTGAATAACGTAACAGTTAATCAAAGCCGTCGATAACAGGGACAGTTTTAAACGGCGATTTTTTTAAAACTCGAGGACATTCTGATGAGCACACCTTTATCCACTTTTAATAAAGCTGAGCGAGAAACTAATTTTTTAAACTGGGAGCCGGCCAATGTGCCATTAAACCCAGTTGCTAATGCGATCCCTGCCAATTCGCCTTATCCAGCTTTAGCTAATTTCAAATACACAGGCCAAACCAGCGACCACAAATTGGTTGATTATCTGGTCTTGGGCTTGGTGTCGATTTTAATTCACGCCACTGTGGTCGATCATTTTGATCGTTTATCGTTGAGCGAAGAGATTATCAAACCTGAGGAACAACCGCCTAAGGTGATGATTTCATTGAGCAGACCACAACCCAAACCGATTGTGCCGCCTAAAGTACAACCCAAACCACCGACACCCAAAGTCGTACCGCTAAAGCCACAAAAGCCGAAGCCCGTGGAAAAAGTGGTTGAACAAGCGCCAACCCCGGCCCCCGTTGTCGATTCAATCCCTAGCCCAACCCCTGCTCCACCTGCCCCAACGCCGGTGGTGGAAGAAAAAATTACCGCGCCGGTGGCTGGTGCGGATTATTTACACAATCCTGCTCCTGAATATCCTGAAATTGCCATGGATAGAGGCTGGGAAGGCAAAGTGCTGATGAAGGTTCACGTCAAACCAGACGGTAAACCGGATGAAGTCACTGTCATCAAATCCAGCGGCCAAAAAGTGCTGGACGATGCGGCAGTTAAAACTGTCAACAAATGGTCTTTCGTTCCAGCGATGCGCGGCACTACGCCGATTGCTGGTTGGGTTACTGTTCCTATTACTTTTAATTTATCTTGAGGTTACAAATATGGCTGATATAGCAACGGGTTTAATTGTTGATGGCACATTGGATGTTTTGATTGCATCGTCTGTGGTCACTTGGGGTTTGATTTTGATTAAAGGCATCCAACATGCGCGGATTTCCTATCACAATCGCCAATTTAATAAAGCCTTCTGGGGCGCGGCTAATATTCAGGCGGCCGCCGAATTAGAAAATCTGCAAGGCCCCGCAGCACGCGTGGCGGGGATTGGTTTTGATACCTTAATTGAAACTGATAGCGGCGCTACCACCCATGATTTGGAGCACACTTGGGATAAACAAGAGCTGTTAGACCGCCGTTTACGTCAACAATCGCAAAAAGAACGCGGCTCATTGGAAAGCGGCTTGGCAGTATTGGCGACCATCGGCAGTATTTCACCATTCGTCGGTCTGTTCGGTACGGTTTGGGGCATTATGGGCGCTTTAACTAGCATCAGTAAATCCGGCTCAGCTAGCCTTGAAGTGGTTGCGGGCCCGATTGGTGAAGCCTTGATCGCGACAGCGGTAGGTATTGCGGTTGCGGTGCCGGCGGTGGTTGGTTACAACTTTTTCATCCGTCGTAATAAAGTGCAACTAGCCTTTTTGGACGATTTCGCTATCGACTTCGTACATTTGGCATTAAAAAACTCGTTTATCATCGAACGCCCAGTTAAAACAACTAACGCTCGCGCTAACGAATACAAATCTAACAATAGCTCAGCAAGATCAGTTGGCTTAAACATCGCGCAGGAGGCGCACGCTTAATGGCTTTTAAAACTCAAGATGACGGCGATGATGTGATGGGCGAAATTAACGTCACGCCTTTAGTTGACGTGATGTTGGTGTTATTGGTGGTTTTCATCGTCACCGCGCCTTTGTTGACTCAAGCGGTGCATGTCAATTTACCTAAAACCGCTGAAACGGCACCACCGGAAGAAAAAGCCGCGGTGTATTTAAGCGTCGATGCCCAAGGCAAAATTTTTATCGACAAACAGGAATATACCTTGGAAGTGGTGGAAAACGAGTTGAAAAACCGTAAAGCCGCTGACCCTGAATTGGCGTTAAACCTGAATGCCGATGACGCTGTGCAATATGGCATTGTCGCCAAAGTGATGTCGTCAATTGAACGGGCTGGGATTACCAAACTCGCTGTGCTTACTGCGCCGCAATAATTCAAAGCGAGCGTTGACTCTCCCGTCTGCCGCGCCGAGCACCGAAGCGTTTACTGGGAATAGCCCGTTAGGGTTGCCGCATGGATGCGGCAAGTTGGCAAAGGGACAGGACGTCCCTTTTGCCAACCCCCAGTAAACGCTTTGGAGCGCAGGATACAAGCGGCAGTCGGGTGGCCTTTTCTTTGGTTACTTTCTTTTGGCCATGCAAAAGAAAGTAACTCGCCTGTCGGTGCGAAAACCGACATCAAAATAAACCTTGCAAAGCGAAACTTTATCGTTTTTCCAAATACAACCAGAGTTCATCATGTATCAAAAACACTTGCTACCGTTAGTAGCCGCCATAAGCCTAATCACATCCGCTCACGCAACTGAAGTCACCTCAACCATTCCTGGGGTTGCCGATGTTGGCACACCGATTGAATTTATTAAAGACGGCTTTGACGGCACCGAAGGCCCAATTACATTGCCTGATGGCAGCGCCTTGTTTACCGAAACCAAAGCTAATCGAATTACCAAAATTGCCCCTGATAATAGCATCTCGACCTTCTTAGAAAACACTAACGGCGCTAATGGCCTAGCCTTTGCGACAAACGGTGATTTATACGCAGTGCAAGTATTGAACCCCAAAATTGGGATTATTTATCCTAAAGGCAAAGAAAAAGTCTTGGCTGATAATTTTCAGGGTACACCTTTTCAGCGCCCGAATGATCTAGTTTTAGCCAAAAATGGCGGCATTTATTTCACCGATATTGGTACTCGCCCTAGCCCAGAAAATCCTAACCCACCTGCTTCTAAACCTGGTGTGTTCTACATCACACCGACTGGTGAATTAAAGCAAATCGCCAACAACATTGAGCGCCCTAACGGTATCCAACTGAGTAAAGATGAGAAAACATTATTTGTTGCCAATACCGCAGGCGAATATGTATTGGCTTATGACATTGCTATTGATGGTTCAATCAGCAATCAACGCAACTTTGCAAAATTAAAAGGCTGGAGCCAAGCCGACAATGTCTGGTCAAGCGGCGCAGATGGTTTGGCGATTGATGCCGAAGGACGTTTATATGTGGCCTCTAATGCTGGTGTTGAAGTGTTTGATGCTAAAGGTGAATCTTTAGGCATTATCTCCTTGCCACATAAACCGCAGAATCTAGCTTTCGCCGGTAAAGACAAAAAAACCTTATATGTCGTCGGTCGCGGTGCTGCTTACAAAATTGCTTTGAAAACCGCTGGTTTTGGCGGTAGAGCCAAATAAAACATAATCGGAGATTGCCATGCCAAAACAAACTGCTCAAGACTTTCACCCCGAAGCACTAAAATTATTTGATCAATACGTTCATGGCGATATTTCCCGCCGTGATTTTTTATCATCGGTACCGAAATACGCTTTACTCGGTTTAAGCGCTGAAGCCTTGCTGGAAGCCTTAAACCCACGTTTTGCCGAAGCCCAACAAATTGCCGGCAATGATCCGCGCATCAAAGCCAGTTACGTTGAATTTGCCTCACCTAAAGGCAACGGTAAAGTGCGGGGCTATTTAGTCCAACCCGCTAATTTCAAAGGCAAATTGCCGACGGTATTAGTGATTCATGAAAATCGTGGCCTTAACCCACATATCGAAGACATTGCCCGCCGTTTGGCCTTAGATAATT
Organism: Pseudomonadota bacterium; assembly: GCA_041182925.1. Lineage (GTDB taxonomy): Bacteria > Pseudomonadota > Gammaproteobacteria > Methylococcales > Methylomonadaceae > Methylomonas. The sequence continues at coordinate 7,847 of JBEGMT010000145.1, forward strand.
TCATCGCCTTTGCACCTGATGCGCTGTTTACCCTAGGCGGCTACCCCGGCGATGAAGACAAAGCCCGCGAGTTGTTCCAAAAACTGGACAAAACCAAAACCCAAGCCGATTTCCTTGAAGCGGCAAAACATTTGAAAAAACTGCCACAAGGCAACGGCAAAGTCGGTGCAGTTGGTTTCTGCTACGGCGGCGGTATCGTCAATTATCTAGCCACGCAATTGCCTGATTTGGCAGCTGGCGTGCCATTCTACGGCGCTCAACCTTCTGCCGAAGATGCCGCCAAAATCAAAGCACCATTATTGATTCACTACGCAGGGATTGATGAGCGAATCAATGCTGGCTGGCCGGCTTATGAAGCCGCTTTAAAACAAGCAGGGGTTAATTACGAAGCGCATACCTACCCCAATGTTCAACACGGTTTTAACAACGACACCACACCACGCTATGACGCCGGCACAGCAAAACTGGCTTGGGATAGAACCGTTAGCTTTTTTAACGTCTATTTGCGTGATAACTAAGTTAGGAGAAAGACGATGAAAGTCACTGTGCATATTTGGGACTGGCCTTTGCGGGTATTTCACTGGTTGCTAGTGGTTGCTGTGGTCGGTGCTTACGCCACTGGCAAACTGGGCGGCGAGCTAACCGACTGGCATGGTCGCTTGGGTAGCTTGGTTTTAGGCTTATTGGTGTTCAGGCTGATTTGGGGCTTTATTGGCACAACTCATGCCCGCTTTAGCAGCTTCTTTCCAACCTTTTCTCGTGTGCGTGCTTATCTAAAAGGCGAATGGCAAGGCCCAGGACACAATCCGATTGGTGCTTTCGCTGTATTTGCCTTATTAGCGGCATTGATTGTGCTGGTCGCTACCGGTTTATTTGCCAACGATGACATTGCCTTTGAAGGCCCCTTGTTCAACCTGATTGATAAAGACCTCAGCGACAAATTAAGCGGCTGGCACGCCTTGGTAATCAACCTGTTATTGGGGCTAGTAGCCTTGCATGTCGCGGCGATTGTGTTTTACCAACGGGTCAAAAAAACCAATCTGGTTTTACCTATGTTGACCGGCAAAAAACAATTACCACGCGATTTGCAATCAGCCGCGATTAGTCGTGTCGGCGTGTTGCGGATTGCCTTGACGGTATTAATTGCTATCTCAGTGGTTTGGGGTGTATGGCGCGGTGATTTTGCCAATTATTTAAGCCCACAAGCCAGCTATCAAGTTGATAACACCCATAAAACCTAGATTTTTACAACCATAAGGAGTTATATCTATGAACAAAAAACTGGCCGCTATTTTGACTTTAGGCGCATTAAGTAGTGTGGCTTTAGCGGGACCGATTGAAGAACAAATCCGTTTTCGCCAATCGGCTTATTCTTATTTGAGCTGGAACACCGCCAAAATCAAAGCTCAAGCCGCAGACCATCCTGAAACCTTTAATAAAGACCAAGTGATTGCTGCCGCCAATGCAATTGCAGCCGTTGCTAATTCCGGTTTGCTTGACTTATACGGCCCAGGCACTGAAGTGGGTACAGGCTGGAAACCCACCCGTTTAAAACCAGAATTTTTTGAAAAACAGGATGAAGTCAAAGAAATTGACGCCACCTTTATCAAAGAAGCCAATGAGTTACAAAAAGTGGCTGCAACGGGTGATGTTGCTGCGATTAAATCGCAATTTGGCAAAGTGGGCGCAACCTGCAAATCTTGCCATGATTTAATTCGAGTTCGTGAATGATAAAAATTTGATTAAGCTCTCTTGTATATCTGACAGTTATCATTTTTAGGTCAACAAATTCAAGCCTAACCTGACAGGTACCGGTTTTTTCGCTTACGGTATCTGTCAGATCAAGTCGAAACTAATACAGTTTAATCTCATACAAATTAAACCAGTTAAGATGTATCAAGATTATTTGTTAAAACGACACTGAAAGCGAGGACAGGTAGCTTTAATTAACCGTTTATTCGTCCCCCAATTTGGTTGGCAGAATATCGCCCCAATCAGTTCGCTCGGTCATGACTTTACGAATATTGTCAGGCAAAATCTGTTTACCTTCACGCAATTCCCAACCACCGCCCAGCGCTTTATATAAGGCAATTAAATAGCGTGCCAAATCACCTTGGGCGCTGGTGAGTTTATCTTGTTGTTGCACTAAAAACTGTTGGGCGTTCAGCACCCGATTGTAATCTTCTATGCCTTGTTTATATTGACTAAGCGCTATATCTACCGAACGTTTTGAGGCTTCAACACTGGCGGTTAAATCGACAATTTGCTCACGATTTTTAAAAAAACCGACTAAAGCATCTTCGACTTCGCGCATCGCGGTTAACACCGTGTTTTGATAATTAACTAACTGTTCTTGTAAACGCGCATCTTGAACCCGCACATTATTTTGCAAGCGACCATAATGCAAAATCGGCCAGCTAATCGTCGGACCTAATTTGGCCGCCATCGCATGTGCGCCCAAGACATCAAATGCATCAATGCCTTGCGTCGACCCCGCTAAGGCACCAATACTGCCCTGCAAAGAAAAACGTGGCAATAAATCGGCTTTGGCGACGCCAATCATGGCTGATTGTGCGGCCGCTTTTAACTCTTCACGACGCACATCAGGACGGCGACGAATCACCTCGGCAGGAATCCCCACCAACACTTCCGCTGGTGCAGCCGGAATCAGTTTAGGGCCATTGAGCAACTGGGTTAAATCTTCTGGCGGCAACCCTAATAAAATGCTCAAGGCATTTTTCGATTGCCGTAACCCCATTTCCAAACTCGAAACCAAGGCTTTGGTCGAATGTAACAAAGACTTGGCTTGTTGCACGTCTAATTCAGTAGCAATGCCATTTCGATATTGCGCTTCGGCAATTCTTAAACTGCTTTGTTGCAAATCGGCGTTTTGATGGGCAAGCGATAACCGCTGTTCAAAGGCGCGGATTTGCGTGTAACTGGAGGCAACTTCAGCCGTCAGACTCACCAGTAAATCATCATACGTCAGCTCCGACACCGATAATAAGGCGTCAGCTGACTCAACCCCGCGCCGAAACTTACCCCAAATATCCACTTCCCAAACCGCATCAAAGCCCATATCAAACGAGGTGTAATAGCGATCAAAGGTCGTAAAATTCGGCTCGTTGCCGCTATGTTGGTTATGAAACAAACTAGCGCCGATTTCCTGCTTCTGCGGAAACAAATTACCTTTAGCAATCCCCAATTTCGCCCGCGCTTCCATAATCCGAATTGCTGCCGCTTGTAAGCTCAAGTTTTGATGATAAGCGGCATCAATAATCCGCTCCAATGCCGGATCATTAAACAATTTCCACCACTCGCGGTAATCACCGTGTTTCAAGGTTGGGTCAGTTTGTTGTATCCAATTTTCTGAGACATTGGCTTGAGGCGGCACAAAATCCGGTCCAATTTTGAAGCAACCAGTCACTAAACTGGAAACAGCGACCAGATTAGCAACCATCAACAACCGACGTCGATTCAATCTGCTGTTACGCTTCATGCTGATCACCTTGGGTTGTGAAAATCTTAATCGGCACAATCGCAGGCGGCGGGGTTTTCGCCTGATTGGCGAAAATAGCCGGATTAGCGCGGCTATTACCGCTTTGCCCTATTTTTACCGGCTCTACTTTCAAGGCTGGCAAAATCAAATAACTAACCAACAAGGCAAATAATAAAGTCAACGGCCAACATACCAACCAGAATGGCAGAGTCGCGGTGTAATATTCCACCAAACGCATAATGCGGATTTGTTCGCTGGTGTGATCCAGATAATCCTCATACTCTTGCTGATCAAACGCCGCCAAAAAGTTTAACAATTGAAAAAATTCGCCGCTGTTATTAGCTTGATAGGCTTGATGCAATTGCACATTCAATGCTTTTAATTGCCGTTTATGAAATTGCGGATGACCAACACCTTGAGTTTGTGCCAGATACATAATCACATCTTCAACATTTTCAGCTTCTTGTGGCAGGGTTAAATGCGGCACCAAATAACGCCACATGCTTGGACGAGTATGATTGGCAGCATAAATGTGATTCAGATAATGCAGTAACACATCCAAAACCTCTGGCGATTCAATCGCTAACAAACTGTTCAAGGCTTGGGTTTTTACCTGCAATTCTTCGGGGGTCTGGTTAAGGGTTGCCAATAAACTTTGAATGACCTGTTTTTCTTCATCACTCCATGAAGCCACTGCATCACCCACCACTGATTGACTAGCCGCGCCATCATTAAGAATCAAATCCAGGGTGTACAAGGCTTTTTGTTTATCACCAATGCTCGCCAAACCAGCAACCGCCCAGGCACGTCCAAACGCATCGGAACTGCTACGATAATTCTGTAGCATCCGGACAATTTCAATGAACTTGGGATCGCTAGAACCTTGAGTATCTTTAATCGTAAAGTTAGCCGCCGCAATCACCGCCAAACGCCGCACATCGGGATTTTGGTCTCGCATCAGTTCCAACACAATCGGCATACTGGCGGGACGTTTTAATTCCGCTAACCGCCAAGCTAAATTGGCGCGTACCGCAGGATCAGGGTCAATCACCAAACTATCCAACAAAGCCAAATCTCCACTTGCCAACACCTTACTCATCGCTTGATATTGGCTTTCAGGCAGGTGCATTAAAATTTCACCGGCATTAGGCGCAGCATTTTCGGCATCCAGTTTACGCAAGCTGCGTCTAACATATTCTTGGCTAAATGAAGCCCCAGAAAACCGCTCCAGCGCGGGGTATTTTTTGCGATTCAACAGATTGGCAACCGCTTTTGCGGGTGCCACTTCATACAAACTTGGCACCACCAAGCCCATGCTATGAGTCAAGAAATCATCTAAGCGAGCTTGTGAATAACTGATAGTTGGTAAGACTTTTTTTCGATAATCCTGCAACGGTTGCTGAGCCGGCTGACCCATCGCCAAAAATCCCCGCAAAATTGCTTCACGCTTGGCGATATACAATTGCAAATAAGCATTATTGAGGCGTTTTAAGCGTGGATATTCCTGATCCAAACCGTCATATAAACTGATTAACGGATTTAATAAACGAATATCACCGGCAAAATTTTTGACCATAAAATCAATCAATTCCACTTTATGCGATTCATCAACGGCGCTATCGGCTAACAACTCTAATAAAGCATTAAACCGTTCTTCCGCCTGACGATTTTTAAACGCGCTTTCATCTCTATCCAGCAAGTTCCAGGTTTCAACCATGGTTTTATAACGTGCCTGAGAAATCGCATTTTCTTTCAACAAATCATCGATATTGCTTTTATCCAAAGCCCGACGTCGCATGTGGGTACTATCGACCGAAGTTGCGTTTAATTGATTACCAAACGCGGTTAAGTTTTGCTGTTGCTGTTCGCGTAGGGTTTGCAAAACCTGTCTGATGCGGGAATCTTTTTCCATCAATCCCCAAAGCACTTGCCAATCCAAAGCCGAGTGATTGATTTTTCCACGCGGGTTAACCGCTGTCGCTGGTTTCAATGAAGGCTGGTCTTGAATGCTATTGGTGTTGAGTGGCAAACCCAGTAACCAATAAGGCTTTAAATCTTTTTCACTTAAAGCGCTGGGTTGATTATTGGAAATCGCCGCGAAGGGTTTATCGGGATAAGGCAGTTGCGAAATGCTATATAAATAGCCACTCCAGACTAATAGCAAAATCAGCATCGCGTGATAAAAGACTTTTTGCCAAAAGCTACTGAACAAGGTACGAAAAATCAGAAAGCTGGCAACGAAACTGGCGGCACCAATCTGCACAACGCCTGACACCAACGATTCAGCTAACAGCAAGATAACTGCCAAGCCTAAAAACAGGTATAGAACCAGGCTGATAACCATTTTTTCCCGAGCATTTTTAGATCGGATACCGGAAATCAACAGAACAATGGCGACAATCACCGCCACTAAAAAGCTAATCAAAATCATTGATTTAAACTCCCTTTGTTATTTTTATTATTTGAAGTCGTTAGGCGACATTTGCTAAAGATCTATCAAGATTAACTTTTAAATGTCGGTGTAAAAATTGACGCTGCGGTTCATCGAGATAAGCGGTAGGCAAGCACAGTTGATAGCATTGCTGCTGATTGTCGATCACGAAATACTCTTCGCCCTCCATCATCTTTAAAACGCCGACAAACTTACCCGCTTGTCTGAATTTGGGAATATCAACCAAGGTGCCACGGTCTTTTCCGGCGCCGGGATGCAGTTTAATTTCCGACACCGCTGGTGATTGACCTGGCACCACCCGATTAACCGCGATATTGATTTCATCATTACCCAAACTAATCAAGCCAAGACCTTGATGAACTTCGGCAAACTCAGCCCCCACCGAAGGTCTTGGATTCATGGTTTGTAAATGAATATCGATCGGCGATACCGGATGTTTGGTGGATTGAATTTGCGCCTGATTAGCGGTATCGGCTTCGCCCGTGATATTCATTAAATCAATCCCGGTTGCCAGTAACGCTTGATACAGCAACATTGAACCCGGCATCCAGCGAATCACATCCCAAACCGCTCGATCAATCAGCGCTTTACGCGCTTCACCCAAAATAAACTCAACAATCAAGCCATCAGATAAATCAATTAAACGCCGATTGATTAACCTTAATGTTTCCGGTGACAGCTTGTTGTCATATTGCTGTCTTAAAGCCACCAAGCTGTCAGACAACACCAACTGATTAGGTCTGGCTTTGCGGTCGTTATCGTTACGATTCATATAATGCGAGCCCGCTCTGACTTTATCGCGTGATTGCGGCTGACCTCGGTTAAAGCGAATCCCACCAATTTGCGCTAACACCATATTTTCTTCGGCGGCGTTATTGGCCTCTTCGACACCCAAACGCTCATCCGGTGTGCGGTGAATGGTCACTACCCCTCGATGGGCACGAATCCCGTAGCGATGCAAAGCATCTTGCACCGTATCGGCCCAATAGAAAAACGGGGTAATAAACGCAGGGGCATTCGAAAACAAAGTAGCGTTGTAACGCTCTATCATCCGGGCAATATAGCGCCGGTCAATATATAACTCGGCTCTAGCCCCGATTCGCTCCAGAACCGGTCTACCTTGCCAGTAGCGAATCCCGCAATGAATTAACCATAAAGCCGACAAAAACAACGCCGCATCCAAAATATGCGACAGCATGCCAATCCCCGGTATGCCTGCAAACGGCGTGGCCAATACCGCAAAAACCGGCACCCCAAATAAGGTAGCAATCACAATATAAGCGGCAAAAATCGCATAGGCGCGGATAAATTCAATACTGTTTTCTGCTCGCGCCGCCGCCTCGTGTTGCAGTGCCTCGGCATCGGGTGAAGCAATCGGCTGTCCTTGAACATTACAACCAACGCGATTAGGG
>JBEGMT010000146.1:0-2770 GCA_041182925.1 Pseudomonadota bacterium
GTCGTAAATTCCAAAAACCCAGTGTCTTCGATGCCCTAACCGTGTTCGAGAATTTAGAACTGGCGTTAAAAACCGACAAACGCACTTGGCCAACTTTGTTTCATAAACTCAACGACCAACAACGCCACCGTATCCACGAAGTATTAACCACCATTGGCTTAAGCACTTTAATTAACCAGCCAGCGGGGATTTTGTCGCACGGTCAAAAACAATGGTTAGAAATTGGCATGTTGTTAATGCAAGAGCCGAAAGTGATGCTGGTCGATGAGCCGATTGCTGGGATGACTCATCAAGAAATCGAACGTACCGCCGAATTATTGTTGTCGCTGCAAGGCAAACATTCGTTGGTGGTGGTCGAACATGATATGGAATTTGTCCGCAGCATCGCTCGTAAAGTCACGGTGTTGCATGAAGGCTCGGTGTTGACCGAAGGCACAATGGACGAGGTACAAAATGATCCTCGGGTTATACAAGTTTATCTGGGGGGCTAATGCTTAACATTACCGCACTACAACAATTTTACGGGGCCAGTCATACCTTATGGGACTTGGATTTACAGGTTAAACAAGGCAGTTGCGTATGTTTAATGGGCCGCAACGGGGTTGGTAAAACCACTTTATTAAAATCGATCATGGGTTTAATTCCGCTCGCAGACGGCAGCATTGAATTTGATGGCATCGATTTGAGCCGCGCCAAAGCCGAAACCCGCGCCGAACTAGGCATCGGTTATGTGCCACAAGGTCGCGAGATTTTTCCGTTGCTGACGGTCGAAGAAAATCTGAAAACCGGTTTACGCGCGGCCAATAAACAAGGGATTAAAAAAGTCCCTGATAGCATTTACGAGATTTTTCCGGTGCTAAAACAAATGCTTAAACGTCGGGGCGGTGACTTATCCGGCGGCCAGCAACAGCAATTAGCAATTGGCCGAGCCTTGGTTTTAAATCCGCGGTTATTGATTCTCGATGAACCCACCGAAGGGATTCAACCAAATATCGTTAGCGAAATTGGTGATGTGATTATTCGTTTGAATAACGAACTGGGGGTAACGGTTTTACTGGTCGAACAAAAACTGCCGTTTGCTCGCAAAGTAGCCGACAGCTTTTGCATTATGGACCGTGGTCGTCATGTCGCCGTCGGCGCTATCGATGAATTGAATGAAACTATGGTAAAACGTTACTTAACGGTTTAAACCGCTTTCTGGAGCTTGTGATGAACACCGAATTTATAAAATTATTGACCGCTTGTTTATTGATGGTTTGGACATTTCCAAGCGATGCCCACAGCAGCTTGGAAGCCATGCAAGCCGGTGGTAGCAATCTACACGGCTTAATTGCCGCTGCGATTCATCCTTTGGTAGAAAACGGCTTTTTAGTGATGGCGGCTTTGTTAGTCGGTTTTTATAGCTGGCTGGCGGGGCATTTGCTGCGGCGTTTTGCATTCAAGTGAACTCAATCAATCCCAAACCATTAAGCGGTTGGCAGGCTGATTTAAAACTGGGTTTTGAATTGCGCGGCGAAAAAACCGTGCTGGCAGAACGCCAACATGTCGGCCCGTTGACCGTGCAACGACCGTTTTATCCTGAAGGCGGGGTTTGTCATGTGTATTTAATACACCCGCCAGGCGGTGTTGTCGGCGGTGATCAATTAAGTATTAGCGCCAGTGCAGCCACTGGCAGCCATGCCTTAATCACCACCCCTGCGGCGGGAAAGTTTTACCGTAGCGGTGGCGAAACCGCCAGCCAAAGCGTGTCATTGACTGTCGCCAGTGATGCGACTTTGGAATGGTTACCGCAAGAAACCATCGTCTATCAAGGTGCGCTTTTTAATTCCAATATGCACATCGACTTAGCCGAAAACGCCCGTTTTATTGGCTGGGAAGTTTTAGCTTTAGGCCGACCAGCGGCTGGCGAAGGTTTTGATAATGGTGAAGCATGTTTAAACTGGCAAATCCATCGCCAAGGCAGCTTGTTTTACCGCGAACGCTTGCGTTTAGATGCAAAAGCCTTTGCCGCTCGTTGGGGATTGGCTAATCACTCCGCTTGCGGCACCTTGTTTGCCTACCCTGCAACGGCGGCAGATTTAGAAGCCGTGCAGCAATTGATTGGCGAGCATCCGCTGCGTGGCGTGACCAGAATTGATGATATGCTGATTTGTCGCGGCTTAGATGCTCGCGCCGACCTGTTAAGGGATTTTTTCCAACAAGTCTGGCAACTGCTTAGAACTGAAATCGCTCACCGCCCCGCTTCGGCACCTCGAATTTGGGCGACTTGATACGGAACACACCATGCAATTAACACCTCGTGAAAAAGACAAATTATTACTGTTTACCGCCGCTTTAGTCGCCGAACGCCGCAAAGCGCGTGGCGTTAAACTCAACTATCCCGAAGCGGTAGCTTATATCTCGGCCGCGATTATGGAAGGCGCCCGTGATGGACAAACCGTGGCTGAATTGATGGCTTATGGCCGGACTTTATTAAGCCGCGATGATGTGATGGAGGGGATTGCGGAAATGTTACATGACGTGCAAGTCGAAGCCACTTTCCCCGACGGCACTAAATTAGTCACAGTCCACGAGCCGATTGTTTAAACAAAAATATTGGCCATAGGATGTGCTGAATAAGGTCAAGCGCATCGTTCGCGATTGATGCGCTGTCGCTTAACACATCCTATGGCCCTTAACTTAATGGAAGGAGCTCCCATGATTCCTGGCGAAATCATCGCTGCCGATGGCGAAATCGAACTGAACAGTGGCCGAGCCAAACTTGAATTAT
>JBEGMT010000147.1:0-2987 GCA_041182925.1 Pseudomonadota bacterium
GATTGGCGCCTCAGGTGTATTGTTAGCCTCTGCGCTCCATAATGGCACTCTTTCACCTGAAGTCATCGCCAAATGGCAGACAAAAAAATACCCCGGCAAGCCGGGGTATTTTTAACAACCTGAGTTACTAAAAACTTAAACGTTGTTAGTAGCAAATGGATGTTTTGCGCCAGATTTAGCAGCAACAACTTCTTTAGCTGTTGGAGTGCCAGCAACAGCACGCTCAATCGCTTCTTTAGTTGCTTTGTAGTTGAATTCTTCGATTTTTGCATCGTCTTCAGCCAACCAGTGGATGAATACGCCAACAGAAATGAACAAATCATCAGCTTCGTCAGCTGGGATGGTGCCGTCTTCAACAGAATCAGCAACAGCCATAGCTACAGCGCGTTGAGCTGGGCCAAACATTTGAACAGCTTGTTTTGAACCTTTGATGGTAACTTTGTTGAACAGGATGGTTGCTGGTTTAACCATCAGGTTAGGAGCAACAACAGCCAACAAAGTAGAGAAACCGTCTTTGTTATTGGTCAAAGCATTAGCAAATGCAGTCTCAGCAGCTGAACCACGTGGGCCAATGATCAAGTCGATGTGTGCAATTTCGTTGCCTTCGCCTACCAAAGATTCGCCAACGCGCAGGTTTGTAATTTTTGCCATTTTTAATTTATCCCCTAAAGATAAGATTGAACCAAAATAAATACACTTAATGCCAACTTATTCGCCTATACCGCTTGCGATAAGCTGCTCCAGAAGTACTACCAATACTGTAGTAACAGTAAAATCCGCGGTAGTGCCTGGGTTGATGTTTTTGCACTTCAATTCCTCGTCGAGCTTATATAAGCTAGGCAAGAGATGAGCAAATCCATCAAAGAGGGTCATGTGTTCGCTTAGCAAACGCATTTCCGTCGCAATCCACTCTGAATATTGCTTTCCATACTTTCGTTCAATATGGCTATCAGGATAACGAGCTAACATTTCAGCAAACACTTTCAATGTTGCCCAGCCCCTGTCGCCAGACAAAACGAAAGCACGATTATACGTCAAAACCGTAAAATCAAAAATATCTTTGAACGAATTAATATATTGTTTCGCAATCCTGTCTCGATCAGCAGCCAGCGCCATAGCCTGTTGCAAGGTCACCTCCGCCCGCGCGCGGACATCCTGCTCAATAGTTTCTCCCAGTCCACCTGGCGAAGCCAAGCTTATCGCCCTAAACACCCACTCAGCATCCTCGACGGATGTTCGATTCAGGACATTACCAAGTGCTTCCCGTAACGTTTGCCCGGAGCGCCTGCCATAAACTGCTTCAATTAACGGTGCAGAAAGCAGCAAAATACCAAGATTGGTATTACAACCAACGGCATCGCGCGTCATTTTAACGGCGTAATAGATCTTCTCGCCTAGAGAATAGCTTGGGTCGGTCAAGGGTATGACACTAACACTCGCACTTAGACGGAATTGCTCAACCGTCATATCATGACCTTCGCTGTAAATGCTCACATTTCCCGGCTTGAAAGCCTGCAATTCGTCTTCACAGGCCTGACGGTAAGCATTAATCAACGCTGATCTTAGAGCGCTCATTGCATAATACTCAGATAGCGATCATACAAATGCCCGACCAAGCACTCTGCAATATTAATCTCACAAACACTTTGCAAACCCTTCCAGGCAGGGACGCTATTGACTTCAATCACACAATAATCACCCTTCGCATCCTTGATGATATCGACACCAGCGTAATCCATATTCAAAATCTCGACGGCATTGATTGCCAATGCCGCCAGAGATTGGTCAATAGAAATCACCTCACAAGAGGCGCCGCGTGCCACATTATTCAACCAGGAAATACCCCGACGTCGCATTGCCGCAACCGCTCTACCACCAATCACGAACACTCGAATATCGGCATATCCTTCACCTTCGCACTCCACAAATCGCTGCAAATAATAGATACCGCGACTACTGGTCAACCACATTAGATCAGTCGACTTTTCCAGCCGTCGAATACCCTCGCCTTGAGAACCAAACAATGGCTTGCTAATCAAAAAATGCCCAGCGTCCAATTCACGCTCAGCAATCAGCAAGGCCTCATCGCGATTTCGCAGCACCCAGGTCATAGGTGTTGGTAAACCGGCATTCTTCAACAGCAAACTTGTCATCGCCTTATCAACACTGCGCTCGATCGCGCTGGCATTGTTAAATACCGGCACACCCAAACGCTTTAGACCATGCAAGACATCAAGATAAAAGACGACTTCTTCCAGAGAACCACCCGGTACACCACGAACGAACACGGCGTCAGGCAAAGCCCCATCAAAACCCGGAATGTGAATCAAGGGAAAGGCATCGAGCTGGAAACGACACTCCGTCAAAGAAACATAAATAGCCAGACAATCACGGCGCGCAAAGGCTTGAACCAATTGCCGTCCATGCCAGCCCGGATCATCGGTGAAAATGGCAATTTTTCTCAAGGGATTTAAAAAAGAAACTCAATTTTGCATGAACGACACGCGGTCACAATCGATAGCGTGTCATCCTCAACGGTCAAATGGAATATCAATCAAAAACCAAATGATTGATCCAGCAAAGCATTATCGAGCTTACCGGCACGAAAGCTCTTTCCAGATTCAACAGCAGTGACTATTACACTCGCAGGACTGAACAACATGGCATCGATTTTGAAAAAATCATACTCGTAAGCCTTAAAAATATCCGCAAAAGGTTTACCGTAATCTTTAGAAGTAGAACTGGGTAATGCTTTAGCCAATTGCTCCGCCGCTTCGTCACTACCTTTAACAAAAAGATGCACTTGCCCAGCAAACAGAATGGCATCATTGGTGCGTCCCATAGCTTTGACAAAATTAGGATGCGGAGGACAAATCGGTGCGGAACCGGTACCGTCAATGATATTTTCTAATGGAAAATGCAAGGCATGCGCCTTATGCATTGCCACCTCAAGAACGCGACCAACAACCTGAACACCACCCGCTAAA
>JBEGMT010000148.1:0-4154 GCA_041182925.1 Pseudomonadota bacterium
CTTTCTAAAACAAAAAAAGTTTTTGTAGAGCATGATTTACGTGCTTTTGCAAACCCTACAAGAATGAAAAATATTGCAAAAGCCACAACTGACCTAATTCAGAAACTAAAGACTTTATGCCCGAATTGCCAAACACCAGGATTTCAAATTACTAAAATTAAAGCAGGCCTTCCATGTGCGCTATGTGGCTTGGAAACTAGAGAAACAATGGAAAGAATATTCACCTGTATTAGTTGTGATTATGAAAAAAGTGAATTTGTAAAAAAGAAAAAAGCAGATCCAGCTAAATGTGATTTTTGTAATCCTTAAAGATATATAGATAGTGATTCAACTATCTCTCTGATTGAAAGCTTATTGCTATCTGCGTATAAAATAAAAAAGAAATATATAACTAAAAATCTAGCTTACTGTAGCCTAATATAGTGCCAGTAGCGTATGCCGTGTCAACAAATGAAGCCTGATAATCACTCACTGCACGCACCTCTTTGATTTGTGCTTCACCAAGTCTCGTAAGTGTTTCTAATACTTCCGTCATGGTTCTTAAGCCTTCATTAAATTGTTTTAATTCAGCATCGTAGTTTAGGCCAGCAATTACAACCTGTTGTCTTGCAGCTAATATGCGTTGCCAATTATTTTCAACTTGATCCAGCGCATCATAAATCTCTTTTTTTACGTTAAGGGTTTGAAGCTGTTTAGTGGCAAGTCTTTTATTTCTTTGTTGAACAGCTTCTTCTAGGCGTCCTTTATTGACTTCATTAGTGAATGGCATTTCAAATTTTAATCCTACAGACCAATCATTAAATTGCCCACTTAATGTATTTTGATAAACATTGCCGAAATTATTAGCACTTGGTGATAATGCCCCATATTGATAATCCAAGGTAAACAAAGGTAGAGTTTGGTTTTCTAAATATTGAATATTGATGGCATCCGCTGCCAATTTAACCTCAAGTTCCAGTAACTCTAACCTTGCGCTAAGCGCTTCGTTGAGTAATTTCTCTCGATCAAACTCATAACGAACTAAATTAGGCTCAGTAATAGTATTGATGATGTTGGGCTGACGATCTTCGGTATCCATATCGTTCATATAAAAACGTAATTGTCGTTGAGCTAGCTTGAGATTTGTTTCAGCAATGATTAAGGCCTCCATTCTGTCTGCCACACCAATCTCTGCACGATTAAGTTCAATCGCAGCAGTAAGACCTTCGGTTACTCTGCGTTTAACCATGTTTAGATTTTGAATAGCTAATCGGTATTGTTGCCTTCTTACATCTAGCTGTGCCCATGCCTCATAAAGACTCCAATACGATTTATCAGTCATGGCGATAATGCGTATGGCTAGTAGTTTAGTTTTATATTGGATCGCTTGTTGATTAAATTCCGAGACTCTAATGCTGGCTTCATTGACACTTTTGCCAGCATTTCTAAGTAATGGCTGACTAATCGAAAAACGCATTGCACTTCGATATTCCTCACTACCAAATATGCCTTTATCTCTTTTACTTTCAATAGGTGAGCTTAAGGTAACCGTGCCACCAGTTCGTAATGGCACTTTTACACCCGCAGCAATATCAGTAGTTCGGATGTTTTGTTCCAATATGGAGAGTTTACCTTCGCCATCAAGAGAGCCGTTAGATTTTATGCCAATGTTATCCGATGAAATTCTTGGAGTATCTCTATTAGATTGTTGTGCATAGGCGAAAATAATATTGTCAAACTTAGCTTGTTCTTGCCTAAGAGCAGCGCCGGCAATTGCAGGATCTATTTTTGCTACTTCTATGCTTAAATTATTTTTGAGCGCCTTTGCACGAATATCACTAATACTGAAGGCGTTAGCTTGAGTTTTATCAAAAGCTGAATCTATCACCGACGCTTTATCTGCTTCTTCAATAGCTTGTTTTAAATCAATTCTAATTTTTTTAGTTTGCTTTTCTTTTTTCTCTTGGTATTCATCTAAGGATTTTTTTAAGTCGCTAGCAGGACCGGCTGAATAATCTTCTGGCCTAAAAGACTTACTAGGTTCAAGAGAGATATTCTTTTTAGACTGATCTACTATTTCAGCAAATGCTAGAGAAAAACAAAGCATAGATGTCAGGTAGGCTAACCCCAGTAAAAACCTCGACTGGCTTCTAGCCACTTTTTTATGAGTGGATTGCTGGATCATTTTTTGTTTTGTTTTGTGCTTTTAGACTGCACAGAGTCGCCAGGTATTCTGGGTGGGAAGCCGTTAAATATTCGCCATAATTCGTAACCTATACTGACTTTCTCAAGCAGGATCCAACCTTTTGCACTAATACCCTGTCTTAAGAAATTTGATTGCGGCCAGGGTTGTTCAGTAGGATCTGGTACTATCATGACCCTAAAGTTACCCGTGCCATTATCAATTGGATCAATAAATCCCACCTTGCCACCAAAGGTTCCTACACCAACGTTTGCCCAGCCTGGCACTTGTATGGCAGGCCAACCTTCAAACTCCAACCTTACCTTGCTTTCTTTTTTTATTAGAGGGGCATCACGACCGTCGACTATGAACTCAACAGCTGGAGCATTCGTATTAGGTTGAATGACTAGTAGTGCTTCGCCTTGAGATACAATTTGTGAGGATGAGTTGAAAGGCAATCTAAAAACGACACCATCCCTTGGCGCTAGTACTTTTTGAGTATCCTGCCGTGAAACAGATATTTCAGAGCTAGTCAGGCTATTTTCAGAGTCCATTAACTCGCCATAGATTTTTTTAATGATTGCCGAGGTAGATTCTAATTCTGCCTGGGTGTCGGATTGGACTTGTCGAATTTCGGCTTTTGCTGACTTAGATTCTGCCAGTGCTGATTGATGTTGTGCCTGCGCACTTCCAAAACTCCGTTTTGCCACCTCGTAATCCCGCTCAGCAACTTCTTCGTCACGCTTTGAAACTAGACCATCTTCAAGTAAGCGTTGCAATCGTTTGACTTGAAATTCGGCAGTATCAAGAGTAGCTTGGGCAGAAATCATAGATTCAGAAGCTGCACGAATTTTTTGCTCAGCCACATCGAGTTTAAATTTAGCGGAAGCAATTTTTGCATCACGAGCTATCTTCATATTTTTCTGTTGCATCTCATATGAATTTAATTCTTCTTTTTTTGCTTGCAGTCTGTTGGATAAATTATCTCGCTGAGATTCGATACGCTTTTTAAAATTTGGATCGATATCTCGCATTTCAAGCAGCAAATCACCAGTCTTTACCTGCGATGCTTCTTGCACATGCCATTGAGCAATCAAGCCTTGAATTGGTGCGTCAATGGTTTGTGCCCTTTCAAAAGGAGCAAACGCAGTAACTTTTCCTCTGGCGGAAATATTTTGTTGCCAAGGGAGAAATAAAAAAATAAGGGGAATGATAAAAAATGCCCAAATTAAAATCTTAAACAAACGATTTACTTGATCTGGGGTGTTACCAAGTCTCATCGTAGATTCGAAAATGTGTTTTTTATTTTTAAACATTATTGAAGCTCAATTCATTCAAGATTTAATGTCTTGTCAAAACGTTTTGCAATATGCTCGAAGCGAGTGCTGATAATTAAAATCCATTCATTTTTATGTTTTTTAAACAACTTCATCATGGTGTCTAATTCAGTTTCGTTAAAGCTATCAAGCAAATCATCTATGATCATTATGTCAGGACTTTCAATGATAGCTCGGGCAATCATTAGAAGTTGTAATTGCCTGCTTGAAAGGGGCGAACCCGATATGTTAATTTGAGTATCTAAACCTGCCGGAAAACAGTTGAAACTATCCGTTAAACCTAGCTCGCTGATTATTGAATTAACCTTTGTTAAGGGAATATCACGCCCTAGGCAGATATTTTCTAGTATCGAGCCATTTGCAATTTCAATATTTTTAGCAAAGCCCATCCTGTTTCTTAAGGCATTATTATTGAGGTGTCTGAGATCTAGCTGGTTGATAGTAATGTGCCCCGCATTTGGTGAGCGAAGCTTGGTAATGAGACTTAATAAGGTAGATTTGCCCGATCCAGAATCACCCAAAATAGCTAAACTTTCTCCCTTTTGTAATTCAAAGCTGATATTTTTTAGTGGCTGTATATGGCTGCTATAAGCAAAGTCGACAGATGCTACTTTAATCGAGGTGATGTCCAATACATCGACGCTATGTTCGCCGTT
>JBEGMT010000149.1:0-6085 GCA_041182925.1 Pseudomonadota bacterium
GCTAATAAAATCGGTAACCATTGTGAAACTGCGGACGGTTTAGTTTCTGCCTTAACCACCGGTTTAGCGGCTTCGGTTTTTGCGCTAGGTGCGGCTGATAGTTTTGGCGGCGGTGCTGGCCAAGTGATTTCGCCTTGCTTAATTACCGTCGCGCCACGAATCACTTCATCATCCATATTGACGTTAAGCAAACCGTCTTTATTGGGGCATAAATCAGTCAGTAAATGCCGTAAATTGGTGGCGTATAGCTGGCTGGATTGATTCGCCAAGCGGCTAGGTAAATTGGTGTAGCCGATGATGGTGACATCGTGTTCAACCACCACTTGATCTTTTTGGGTGAAACTACAGTTACCGCCTTGTTCAGCGGCTAAATCGACAATCACGCTGCCGGCTTTCATAGAGGCAACCATTTCAGCCGTAATTAACTGTGGGGCAGGTTTGCCAGGGATTAAAGCAGTGGTGATGATGATGTCCACTTCTTTGGCTTGTTGCGCGAACAAAGCCATTTCTGCTTCGATAAATTCTTTGGACATAGTCTTGGCATAACCGCCTGCGCCCGTGCCATCTTCTTTGAAATCTAATAGTAAAAACTCGGCGTCCATACTTTCGATTTGTTCTTTAACTTCGGGGCGAGTATCAAAGGCTCGAACGATTGCTCCCATACCTTTCGCTGCGCCAATTGCTGCTAAACCGGCGACACCGGCGCCAATTACTAATACTTTTGCTGGCGGTACTTTGCCTGCAGCGGTGATTTGGCCGGTAAAGAAGCGACCGAAATGCTGAGCGGCTTCAACCACAGCGCGATAACCTGCAATGTTAGCCATAGAGCTAAGGGCATCCATTTTTTGTGCCCGTGACATACGTGGCACGCTGTCCATTGCTAGTACAGTGACGTTTTTAGCGGCTAATTGCTGCATCAAAGCTTCATTTTGCGCAGGCCAGATAAAGCTGATTAGATGTTGTCCACTATGCAATAACTCAACTTCGTTAATCCCTAATTGCGGATGAAATTCAGGCGCGCGAACTTTAAGGATGATTTCAGCTTGGTTCCACAGGTCTTGAGTGGAATTGACGATAATCACACCCGCTTGACGGTAGGCTTCGTCGGAAATATTAGCGGCATCACCGGCGCCGCTTTCAACAAAGACTTCAAAACCGAGTTTGATGATTTTGTCCGCTGCCTCCGGTGTGGTTGCGACGCGTTTTTCACCGTCGTGTATTTCCTTGGGAATACCGATTTTCATGCGACCTCCTGATTATTTTTTGAGGGATGGGAAAACTAACTTCAAGTCGAGAATAGGGGAAGGGCTGGGTTTTTTCAATTGTTTTCTCTGTGTTGATTGATTTAACTTAAAATCGCGATTGTTTTGGTTTTTAATCTTCAAATACCGTGTATCAAGCAAAAGATTTTATAGAAACAACCCAAGGCTTACTGTTTGCGGTGGTCATGGCGGGTGTTGAAGCTGGCAAAGTGCGTTGTTTCTTACGCTATATTCAAATTGATCAACATTGGCAAAAGGTGAATACCGAGACAGCTAATCAATATCTGGTAACAAATTTTCCACAGTATTTGTTTTATTCAAATCAACTAGACGCCCAGTTGCATGGCGTTGAGTTAAGCCAGATTGTCAGTCATTATTCGCCGCAAAAATCCTTACAAATCTTGTTGCAACAAGTCCCAAATGATCCAGTCATCGCCGATTTACAGCAGCTATGTGGCTTATTGGTTGAGCAAGGAATCGATTTGCAACAAATCGGTATTACCGGTTCTTGTTTGCTGGGATTGCAAAATCATCATTCTGATATTGATTTGATTTGTTATCACCGCAGTGAATTTCAGCGATTGCGAAATGTGGTTCAAAGCCTGATTGCGAGTAACGATTGTCAAAATTTGGCGGATGCCGATTGGCTAGAGGCTTATCAGCGCCGCAATTGTGATTTATCGCTAGATGATTATATTTGGCATGAGCAACGCAAATACAACAAGGCATTGATTAATCAGCGTAAATTTGATTTATCGTTGCTGGTGCCTAGTCAAACAGCTAATTGCCAATTTCAGAAGTTGGGGTTGATTAAGCTACAGGCGAAAGTCATCGACGATCAGTTTAGTTTTGATTATCCGGCTGAGTTTTTGATTGATGATGCTGAGATTGAGCGCGTGGTTTGTTTTACCGCAACTTATAGTGGCCAAGCGGTTAATGGCGAGCAAATCGCGATTGCTGGGCAATTAGAGCAAGATCAATTCGGGGCTAAGCGGATTGTGGTGGGTTCTAATCGTGAAGCGCAGGGCGAATATATTAAGGTGATACATGGTTAAAGCCATTATCTTTGACATGGATGGCCTTGTGATCGATAGTGAAGCGGGTTACGTGGTGGCTTGGCGGCAAACTGCGCTTGCCATGGGTTACCAGATTGATGATGATTTCGCTCACGGCTTATCGGGGGCAAATGCCGAGCAAGTCAAAAGCTATTTGTTAGAGAAGTTCGGTAATGATTTTGATTTGGTGCGGTTTAGCGAATTAAGCACTGGCTATTGGTTGGGGCATGTTGAACAACATGGCATTGCTGTTAAGCCTGGTTTTTTTGTATTGCTTGAGTTTATTCAACAGCGAAATCTACCATTTTGTCTTGCCACTAACAGCAGACGTTTACAGGCTTTGCGTTGTTTAAAACTGGCGGGAGTGGAAAATGTATTTAGCATTGTGATTGCACGCGACGATGTGACGACTGGTAAACCAGCGCCAGATTTATTTTTGAAAGCGGCAGAAGTTTTAGGGCATCCAGTTGCAGATTGCTTGGTTTTAGAAGATTCACCAATCGGTATTGCGGCTGCGGTTGCGGCTGGAGCGCGTTGTTTTTATTTGCCCTCGCAAGCGGTGGGCGATCCTTGGGCGAGTCAGCAAGCGATGGGGGTGTTTGATGATTTAGAGCAAGTTGCGATTGAACTGATGCAGTTCAATTGATTGCTGTCATGTTTTGCTCCAAATTTAAAGCGTGATAAAGCTGATGATTTGGGTAAAATGCCGACACAATTCTGGTTGTCTATTTAATTTAAGTGCCAGCTTTATCCGGTTTTTTCTCGTTTAACGAATCCAATATGCACCCTTTAGCGCGTTTAGTTTTTATATTTACATGTCTTTTTTCAAGCACTTTAGCAATGGCTGAAACCGCTATTCCCGGTTTTATCGTGGTGAATTATCACGATATTCTTGAAGAAGAAGAGCGGGTGCCACCATTTGATCGAATCGCTGTTTGTAAACAACATTTGGAAGATCATTTCGCTTGGCTGAAGAAAAATAACTATCACGTTATTAGCGTTCAAGATGTTTTGGATGCCATGAAAGGCGATAAGCCATTGCCACCTAAGGCAATCATGCTGACTTTTGATGATGGCTATCAAAGCTTTTACACCCGCGCGATGCCGCTGCTGAAAAAATATAAATATCCAGCTACTTTAGCGGTGGTCGGGACTTGGTTGGAACAGCAAAAAGTTCCCGGTGTTAAGCCTTTAATGACCCCAGCGCAAATTCGTGAAGTGATGAATAGCGGTTTGGTCGAGATAGCTTCTCATACCCACGATTTACATCATGACATTCCGGCTAATCCACAAGGCAATAATCAAAGTGCCGTCACTGCGCGATTGTATAGTGCTGAGTATGATGAATATGAGAATGACGAAAGTTACCGTAAACGCTTGTTTAACGAAATTGACAAAAGTTCTGAGCGTTTATTTCAAATTGTCGGTAAACGCCCAAGAGTGATTGTCTGGCCTTATGGCGAATACAATAGCATCGCTTTGGAAGCGGCTAAATTGGCCGGTATGCCTATCACTATGGGCTTAAATGATGGCCTGAATACTTTGGCTGATGCGCGTGTCATGAAGCGGATGATGATTACAGACGATGCAAATGCCGAGCAATTTGCAGAAATTGTTAAGAATCAACGTAACGCAGAAAAATTACGGGTTGCTCATGTGGATTTGGATTACATCTATGATGATAATGAAGAGCAAACCGCTAAAAATTTAACCTCCTTGCTAGAGCGTATTAAAGCCAGTGGTGCTAATACCGTTTATTTACAAGCTTATTCTGATCCTGATGGTGACGGTAACGCTGATCAATTGTATTTCCCTAATCGCCATTTACCAGTTCGCCGTGATTTGTTCAATCATGTGGCGTTGCAGTTACGGACTCGTGCTGGCGTTAAAGTCTATGCGTGGATGCCAATTTTGGCTTACAAAGCCGATGCGCCATTGAAATGGTATGTGAAAGAGTGGCGTGATGGTGAAGCGCAGTTATCGCGCCACATTTATACGCGGTTATCGCCGTTTAATCCTGAGGCGCGTCAATATATTGGCGAGATTTACGAGGATTTAGCCAAAAACTGTAGCTTCAATGGCATTTTGTTTCACGATGACGGTATCTTGTCTGATTATGAAGATGTGTCACCAATGGCGATGGATTTTGCTCATAACGTTTGGGGCTTGCCGGCTGAGTTTAAAAAAATCCATGATTCGCCTGAATTGCGTTTACGTTGGGGGCAGTATAAAACCGAGTTTTTAGGTCAGTTCACGGATTATTTGACTGATAGAGTTCGCTATTACCGTCCTTATGTTAAAACCGCGCGTAATTTTTACGCATTGCCATTAATGCAACCCTACAGTGAAGAATGGTATGCGCAATCCTTCCCAAGTTTTATGAAGCATTACGATTATGTGGCGATAGAGGCAATGCCTTTTATGGAAAAGGCCGCCGATCCTAAAAAATGGCTAACTGAATTAGTCAAGAAAACGGCTGAATATCCACATGGTTTAGACAAAATGGTGTTTGAGCTACAAGCGGTGGATTGGGAAAAACAGCAAGATATTCCAATGGCGATATTTAACGAGCAATTCCAGTTGTTGAAAAAACAAGGTGCAAAACACATTGGTTATTACCCTGATAATCAATATCGCGATCAACCTAAATTAGAAGAGTTGAAGAAATATTTTGCTGTCGATAAACAAAATTAAGGTAGGCAATGGACAATCTTATCTCACAGCCTTGGGTTCAAGAGCTAATTGATTTTTGGTTAAAGGCACAAGAGCAATTTGAAGAATTACCTTGGGCCTATTTTGAAGAATGGCTATCGCGATTCATCTTTTATTACCCATTATTAATGGCTTATGTCTGGATGTTGGGCGGGATTATTTATTATCTGCGTTGGGAACGTAACCGCGGTAATGTGCTATCAGATTTGCCGGTTTTGGAACAATATCCATCCGTTTCAATTTTGGTGCCTTGTTATAACGAGGGCGAAAATGTTCGAGAAACCATTGAATATTTATTACATCAGCAATATCCCAATTACGAAATTATTGCGGTTAATGACGGTAGTAAAGACAACACCTTAGATATTCTGCATGAATTAGCCGATCAACATCCTCTAATTCGGGTGGTTAATTTAGCCAGTAATCAAGGTAAAGCAGTTGGCTTACGGACAGCGGCTTTAGTATCAAATAGTGAAATCTTAATCGGTATTGATGGCGATGCTTTATTAGCGCCAAATGCGACCGCTTGGATCGTTCGGCATTTTCTGGATAATCCTAATGTCGGAGCGGTCACTGGAAATCCTCGGATTCGCAACCGTTCAAGTCTGTTAGGCAAGATTCAGGTTGGTGAGTTTTCAGCGATTGTGGGCATGATTAAACGCGCTCAACGTTCCTATGGACATATTTTTACTATTTCCGGTGTGATTGCTGGCTTCCGTAAAACCGCACTACATGATGTCGGTTATTGGAGTCCTGATATGGTGACCGAGGATATTGATATTAGCTGGAAATTGCAGTTGGCGGGTTGGTCAATTCGATTTGAGCCTAATGCGCTATGTTGGGTGTTGATGCCGGAAACCTTGAACGGCTTATGGAAACAGCGTAGTCGCTGGGCGCAAGGCGGGGTAGAGGTATTAGTCCGCTACTTTAAACCGCTGTTAAGTTGGCAGTCACGAGGCATGTGGCCTTTATATCTCGAATGCTGTGTTAGTCTGTGTTGGGCATTTTTGGTCGTAGGCTTATTGCTTGCCGCTCCCATTCAATGGATTATTAGCG
>JBEGMT010000150.1:0-3449 GCA_041182925.1 Pseudomonadota bacterium
GTTCTATTTTTAGATATTTTCTTCCATCCAAATTCACTTCGCACATTATGAAGAGACATAAGAGAGTGAATTCGGTGAACAAGCCTTGTTTTATCCTTTCTGGGACATTGCAAAACGCCAATAACAGCAAAGTTCTGACTAGGATCAGAAGTATGACGACTTTCATCGCAATAAAGATTATATATATTCATCAATGATACTTTCTAAATTCTAATAATTCTAATGCTATAGATAAATTAAAAACTAAATACTACTATTTTTTATAGTAACTTGACCATTCATTAGCATAGGGAGCAGCCAATCCCGTAATTTAACGAGCTGTTCATTTTCTGCAAGATTTTTTGCTATTTGATTATTTAAGGGTATTGCGATTTTTTCATAATCATCAATCAAAAAATCTGTTGGTATTAAGTAGCCTAACCTTTTTATATCATTTGGATAAACATGTGGCTGCGCTGAACCAGTAGCTTGGCTTAATATATGGTTTTGAATGAATCTCAAGTAATTAAGTAATAACAATGTTTCAACATCCGTTTTACATCTAACGGTAATGCAGTCCGATGCAAAAATTGGCTCTCTCCAAAAATTAATAAATCCTGCATTAGCACCTGAACCACTGATCGTTATGGTATTTTTCAAACGATTAAAATCTGAATGCATATATGAAAAACTTACTCCTGCAGCTACGACTTTAAAATCACCATCATTTGCTTCTTTGGCAGTTATTAAATCTCCTTTCAATACTTCAGCATAATTCCCAATTTTTTTAAAATCCCACCCCTCCGGCACATCCCTTTTCAATTCGGCGTTATAAACCATCTTCCCGCCAGATGTTTTATAGGGCTTGCCATTGGCATCAGGGAAATCAAATTGCACAAACCAGTAGTCGTATAAAGTCTTCGCCATTGCTTCCAGCTCGGCGTTGATGCGGTTATTGAGTTCGATTTTGGCATCAAGAATTTCAAGGACTTGTCGAATGGCAATTTGTGTTGATTTTTCCTCAATAGCAGGAACAAACATTTCATGTAATTCATTACGATTAACCCCAGGAACAGCACTCTTATCTGATGTACGAATTCGACCTAAACAACTTAAAAGATAATAAATGTATTTAGGGTCGTTGCCTTTAAAGTCCTGCACATAAAGAGCTGTGTTATGTGGCCAATATTTTCCATCAACAAAATACATTTCTCCTAGAGTTCCATATCGACCAGTGACCACCCCTTTTCCTTCAACTTTATAGTCATTGTGCAATCCAGAAATACCAGCCGAACTAATCACAGGATATGGCCCAATAATTCTATTTTGCTCAGGAAGATCGTAGCCTCTTTTAAAGGTAATTAAATCACCAAGTCTTTTAGAACAAACGCTACTCATAATTCAACACCGCCAACTGCATCGTAATTTCCCGAATTATGCGCGGCTCGCAACCGATGCGCTTCGCGTTGCTCTGCACATCCTATATGAGTTCTTGTTGTTGCCGTCACCATTTGTGCCACAGCAGGTGGCACAAATACCAAGTAGGGATAAGCACGATAAAAAGCCAACACGCGCTTGATGTCTATCAGCAAGTTCGAGTAGTGAGGTGAAAAAGGCGTTTCTTCGCTCATGCTAAATTGATTCATACTTCAACCCCGCCAACTGCTTCTTAATCTCCAACTCCAACTCCCGCGACTGCCCAAACAAACTATCCAGATTGTCATTAAATGACAGTATTTTCTCAACGAAATCTCGGTAATCATCTACAGTACGCATCCCATCTCCCACAATCGATACCAACTTCCTGACAGTCAGATTAATCATTTGAATTTGCTCCTGCTATCGACTCATGCCATTGTTCTTGGATCAACAACTTTTCCAACTGCCGCCGTAACTGATCCTTATCCGGTAAATACAATAAATATTTCGCCAGCAGGATGTTATTAGTAATGCTGGCGGTGGCGTACTCCACCAAAAAATGATCTTTGTACGCACCAAGGATAATGCCAACTGGCTGATTATCGCCTTCGACATTTTCTTCCTTAGCAAAATAATTCAGATATAAATTCATCTGCCCAATATCCTGATGATCAATGGCACCGCGTTTTAAATCGATCACCACAAAGCATTTGAGTATGCGGTGATAAAACAATAAATCGGCATAAAAATGCTTGCCACCAATACTGATACGGTATTGCCGAGCAATAAAGGCAAAGCCTTTACCCAATTCCAAAATGAATTGTTGCAGATGGTCGATGAGTTTTTGTTCGAGCTGAGTTTCGGTCAGTTGGTGACTTTGCGGAATGTTTAAAAATTCTAGGATAAAGGGTTCTTTGAGTAAGTCTTCTGGGTGCTGTAGCTCATGGCCTTGGCTGGCAAGTTGCAACACGCCCTCTTTATCTTTACTTAAAGCCAGACGATGAAACAACAGGCTTTGCATTTGTCGTTTCAGCTCGCGTACGCTCCAGTTTTCCAATGTGGCTTGTCGGCTATAAAAGCTGATTTCCAGAGGCTCGTCGGCTTTGAGGATTTCGTAATAATGACTCCAACTCAATTTGTGGGACAGTGTCCCACTATTTGAAAAGCTCAAATACAACTTACGCATGTAAAACAGATTAGAACGCCCAAAGCCTTTACCATGTAGCGCCGTAAGGTCTTTGGACAAGCGATTCAGCAAGCCACTGCCATAGTCGGCTTTTTCGTGACCGCCTTGCTCAAATTCGACGATGTGCTGGCCGATATGCCAATAGGTTTGCACCAATAAAGTGTTGACGGTTTGCGCGGCTTGTTGGCGGGCGCCATGCAGCAGTTGGCCGATGCCTTGTAGTAAGCCGTCATAGTGGTCAGGCTGTGCTGGATTACTCATACTTCAACCCCGCCAGTTGTTTTTTGATTTCGGCTTCCAACTCCCGCGACTGCCCAAACAAATTATCCAGATTGTCATTAAACGCCTGCATCTTCTCGGCAAACTGTTCTGGGGTAATATCCACATACTCAATCTTCACATCAAAATACTGCCCCGCACTGAGCGAGTAGTTTTTAGCGGCGATTTCGTCATAACTGACAACCACTGAAAAATCTTCTTGCGCTTGCTTGCCGTTGAACACGTCGATAATGGCTTGCTCTTCTTCTGAGCTGAGCACGGTTTTCTGGTTTTTGCCTTCCTTAACTTTTTGCCCCAAATTCGATGCGTCAATCAACACAACTTGGTCTTTATTGGCGGCGTCGATAAACAGAATCGACACATTGGTGCCGGTGGTGGCGAAGATATTGCTCGGCATTGAGACAACACCGGCCAACATTTTGTTTTCGACCAAATGCTGACGAATAGCTTTGTCGATACCGGATTGCGCGGTGATGAAACCGGTTGGCACTACCACTGCCGCTTTACCGCCGGGATTTAGCGAATAGATGATGTGCTGCAAGAACAATTGGTAGATTTCCATCTTGTCGGTGGCCTTGGCTTTGAC
>JBEGMT010000151.1:0-2583 GCA_041182925.1 Pseudomonadota bacterium
AGTATTTCGTAAATCAGTTGAATTTGCCGGATACTTTGATGGTGCAAGTAATTCAGCCCCAGATACTGCATCAATTGATGGCGATGGTGAAATGCCAGGCTCACAAGTCGAGTCTATTGAACAACAAAAGGCGGAGGCAAAAGCTACTGACAATTTATCTGAGAAGCAGCTACAGCTATCCTCGGAGCCAATCAATATTGACAAGATTCCAGTGCGATTATTTGGTGGAAGACGGGCATGGTTACACATTCCAACACCATTTTATGAGGCCGATAAAAGTCGCTTGAAGGCGCAGATTGATTTATTGATCACTGAAGAGGATGAGCTTAATCGGGAGGCGTGATTCTTTTTTAAAGAATCAAGATAAATTAGTTAAAACTTGGAGAGAATAAAAAATGGCCAAAAAAATCAACATGTAGTGCCGCATAATAATGATTGGGCAGTAATGGGTGAGTGAAATATCGCAGAATCAAAAATCAGAGCTATTTATACATAATCAAGAAGGCAAAATACGTGGGCGCGATAGCCATGGTCATGATCCTAAGAAGGTGAAGGGTTAGTAGAGGCGGCAGATACAGAAATATTTACAGGGTCTTTCTAGCCAGATATCTAATTCTGCAAGATGTGCCGATGACTCTCTCGCCACAAGTGCAATCTTCTGTTAGGAACTCATGCGTACTGTGTTCTCAAGCAAATTCCGAAGCTAGGTGGCCGATCTCTTGTTACTCGCCAAGTCTGTAACGATGACCACAGTCTATTTGGTCATCGGGTTGCTTAACTTTTATTAATCTTCATTTTAAGAATCGCTAGAAATCTTAAAACAGTCGCTGCATTTTTTATAGGGATATACCACCGCTGGCCTCGATTGCCGTGCCATTAATATAGCTCGCTTCATCGCTTGCCAGAAACGCATATACGTTGGCAATTTCTTCTGGCTTAGCAATCCTTCTTAGCCAAGAATTTTGTTTCATTGAATTTAATACTTCTTCTGGAATAGTTTCCAATATATTTGTTTCAACAAATCCTGGACATACTGCATTTACCCTAATTCCTTTAGGTCCCAACTCCCGCGCCCAAGTCATCGTCATTCCAACGACGCCAAACTTTGTTGCCGCATAATTTGTTTGTCCAAAATTACCATATAAGCCTACAACGCTTGATGCGCTCACAATAGCGCCACTCTTATTAGCCAACATATTTGGTACAACAGATTGCGTACAGTTAAAGACCCCTTTTAAATTAACATCAATGACAGCATCAAACTGCTGTTCCGTCATATTGACAAGACGCGCATCTTTTGTAATCCCAGCATTATTAATCAGTACGTCTATTCTTCCGTATTTCTTTATGACCCCCGCAACAACTGCGTCAACTTGCTCACGATCAGTTACATTCATTACAAAGCCATCAACTGTTGCGCTTATCTTTTTAATCTTATTTACCGCTTCTGTGACTTGCTCTAACTTAAGATCGCAAATAATCACTATTGCGCCTTCTTCTGCAAATTTTGATGCAGTAGCTAATCCAATGCCGTTTGCAGCACCCGTAATGATGCTCACTTTATTTTTTAATTTTTGATTCATATTATCCAATTGATCTAAGCTATAGTCTTTGATGGCCATAAACAGCAAGCGCTTACCCAATATTTTCGCCACATCTTCAGTTGTTCGTAACAACTACCAGGCTTTTAACAGCAGCTCAGGGATTCAATGACTTCACAATTGCAAAGCCATCAAGAGCGCTCGACCTATCCCCTATTCAAGCTACTCAGTAAAATTAGATCACTTCGCTATGATGTAACTCTGCGATCTGCTCAGGCGAATATCCAATTTCTTGTAAGAGTTCCCGCGTAGCCCAACCAACGGGATTGATACTCCCTGCAACGCTAGGTGTTCTACTAAATTTAGGGGCAGGTGCAGGCATCGACATACCGTCTTCTTGAATAAAATTTCCCCGTTCAAGATGATATGAATGACGGCTGGCTTCTTCAAAATTCAGCACTGGTGCTACGCAGGCATCTGTTCCATCAAAAACTTCCATCCATTGATCACGACTACGCGTCAAAAATGTAAGTTCCAACTGTCGTCTGAGCTCAGGCCACAAAGCACGATTCCACTGGTCTTTAAAAATTGGGTCGTCAATCTCACAGAGCTGTAAAAAGAGTTTATAAAACTGCGGTTCAATCGCTCCTACAGAAATATATTTTCCATCCGCACATACATAACAGCCATAAAAATGTGCTCCACCATCAAGCATGTTTGCTTGGCGATTTAG
This sequence comes from Pseudomonadota bacterium, assembly GCA_041182925.1. Classification (GTDB taxonomy): domain Bacteria; phylum Pseudomonadota; class Gammaproteobacteria; order Methylococcales; family Methylomonadaceae; genus Methylomonas. The sequence goes on from JBEGMT010000151.1 coordinate 2,275, forward strand.
CGACCATTGATTTTTTTTCAACATATCGAAATACATCGATGCTAGCAAAGTTGTTCCATCGCAAATGGCTGCATCAACCACTTGTCCAAGCCCCGACTTCGATCTTTCCAACAAGGCACTCACGATGCCCAAAGCCAACATCATGGCTCCACCACCTAAATCCCCAACTAAATGCAAGGGAGGTGTCGGGGGTAATTGTGCATTTCCCATCGCATTCAAAACACCTGTCATCGCAATGTAATTGAGATCGTGCCCAGCAACTTTCGACATGGAACCCGTTTGCCCCCAACCAGTCATGCGACCATAGAC
>JBEGMT010000152.1:0-4244 GCA_041182925.1 Pseudomonadota bacterium
TTAGAGGTGTTATGCGCTAAAACATCGCCCTGAAAACTATTACCCAGCTCATCTTTTTGCAAAACCTGCCAAACAGCATCCCATGCCCCCAAATCACTCCAGCCAGCATTCAACGGAATCATATTGATCGGAAACCGGCTTCCAGGACAATGTTCCATAACCGCATAATCGACCGAGTCAGCCGGTACTTCAGCAAACAAGGCCTTGTCCGGTCTAAGAAACACGCCATCACTATCATGATCAAGCCAAGCGGCTTGAGTCGCTTGCAGAATATCGGCTCTAAAGGCGTCTAAAGCCGCCAACCAAACTGACGCCTTCAACACAAATAAACCCGCATTCCAAAAATAATCGCCTGCTTGTAAATAGCTTTGTGCAATTTCCAATCGCGGTTTTTCGACAAATCTGCGTACTTTTTTAATCGCTAGTGGATTCGATTCGACTTGGATATAGCCATACCCTGTTTCAGGATGGGTTGGCTCAATACCCAAAATAATAATCTCTCCCTGATTCGCGGCAGTAATAGCCGCGCCAATAGCCGCCTGAAAACCAACACTATCCGTTATAGTCTGATCATCCGGCGTAACCACCAACACAGGATCATTATCAGCAGCCAGTGCCGCTAATGCCGCCAAAGTCAAAGCTGGTGCAGTATTGCGACCAAAGGGCTCAAGTATCAAACTTGCGTTATCAACCCCCATTTCGCGTAACTGTTCAAGCGCAAGAAAACGATGCTGTTCATTGGTAACAATCAACGGTGCCTGAATAGAGATTCGCTGATCAGACAAACTTGTCAATCGCTGAATAGACTCCTGAAACAGACTGTTATCGCCTGTCAAACACAAAAACTGCTTGGGGAACCCAGAACGCGATAACGGCCATAATCGACTACCCGAACCACCACAAAGAATCACCGGCACTGCATTAATACGTTGTTCAGACATCATCAATCCTCGCACCATTCAACTGAAATATTTAAGCCAAAATGACTTAACATGACTGGATATCACTCATTTGTTTAATCCAAATAAATGCCTGCCGAAGCAACTGTTTAGCTCGCTTAAGCTCACCTGACTCGACATAACAGCGCAGTTCGGGCGCATTGCCTGATGCCCGTAAATGAATCACCTCGCCGTTTTGAAAAATAACTCTCAAACCATCAGTAGTATCCAATTGACTAACCTTCTCCAAAGCCGAATCAATTATGCATAACGCTTCGGGTGAACCCTGCCAATTTGCAAGCCATAGAGCACTAACGACAGAGGGAATACTTTGCAAGCGATCACTAACGGTATATCGGGCCGGTAAATTAGCCATTAAAGCCGATAAAGCGATACCGCGTTGAGCGGCAACACCTAACAACACGACAATAGGCAACATCGCATCACGAGTTAGCAGCGGCGCTACATCGTGCCCATTAATTGATAAATTTTGACCGGCAATAAAACCACCATTAGCTTCAAATCCAGCAATAGATTGATGAACAGCATTCAAAGTTTGCATACCCGCAATCACATAAGGTGAACCAATTTTTGTTCTTGACACTGTTTCAAAAAAACCCGATGCTTCAAGCGCTGTATTACAACTCACTGGCGCAACCACAGCCTTGGCATTAAGCAACTGAGCCGTCAACAAGCCAACAATATCACCCCGCAACCATTGCCCAGACTCATCGGCTATCAAAGGTCGATCTGCATCACCATCAGTAGTCACCAATGCATCAAGCTGAAACTGCGCTACCCAATCCCTAGCCTTCTGCTCATCTGCTTCTGAAACCGCTTCGGTGTCAATTGGCACAAAATGCTCAGTACGCTCAATCGGGATAACCGTTGCCCCCAAGGTCTGCAAAATATCAACCAAACAATCCCGAGCCACACTAGAATGCTGGTAAACACCGATTCGCCATCCAGCAAGGCTTTGAGCATCAAACAAATCAACATAACGCGAAAGATAACAACGCAAAGCCGCATGATTAATCTCAGGCAAAGCCGTCAACTGTTTCTCAGCACTAAATATGACAGTAGAAGCACTGATAGCCGCTTCATCTTGCTTAGTAATTTCACCATCAGCACGGTAAAACTTAATCCCATTGCGGTCAAAAGGAATATGAGAGCCCGTCACCATAATGGCAGGCATTCGCTGATTTTGCGCATAAAAAGCCAGCGCTGGTGTAGGCAAAATGCCGCAAAAATCAATCTGACAGCCTTGTTCAAGAATAGCCTCCATACACGCTAAAGCGATTATGGGGCTCGATGGTCGCAAATCCATACCCACTGCAACCGATTGACCTGCCGACAAGTCAAGATGCTGCAAAAACGCCAACGCATAAGCCTTACAGATATTATGTTCCATATCCACAACCAGCCCTCTGACTCCGCTGGTACCAAATTGTAGGCCTTGGTTATCGTGTAGCAAATTAATTTTAATCATCACCTACACCTTAAATATTTATATTAAATTAAGTACTTCAACAAAAGTAAGTAGTCTAACCAGAATCATTAGGAATTAGCTCACTGCCATTAAGCCAACCATTGTAGGGGCGAATTTATTCGCCTTCGGGTGCTGTCGAGGCTCACAGGTCGAATAAATTCGACCCTACATGCCATTTATTTCTTTAACTTAATACCTGATCACTTTAGTTCGATTACTTATACGTTTTCAGAATTTGACAAAATCAATCGCTATCAAAATATAGATAACCATTTAATCATGACAAAAAATAAGCCTTGGTATTAATATGCACATCGGAAGCATTTAATATATCCTGAGTATGTAGCCAACGATACCCCGAATGCTGCTGTAAAGGTAAAGACACTAAATCATCAACAAGCATTAGTTCATAACCGACGACAACATAATGAGTAGAGGGGCTTTGATCAGAGTCCCCAAACACGCTATCAGTATAAAAATGCTCATAAATACCCAAAAGCATGGCGGATGACCTAGGATAAGGTGCACCTAATTCTTCATCAGTCAACCGTAAAAATGCTTGATCCAGGCTTTCATTTTTACGAATTCTTCCCCCAGGCACAAACCAATAACCCAACGCAGGCGGATTAACCCGTCGACCTAATAATACACAACCATCATCACGCCTAACGATCAGGTCAATCGAAACTAAAGGAGCCGAAGCAACAACAGTCCGAAAAGTATCTACATCCAAAATAGTGCTCATAACAGCACTACAGTTCAGCTGCGTAATTCGCCAAAAAATCCTGATAAGCCAAGGCAATGCCATCGGCCAAAGCCACTTTAGCGGTCCACCCTTGTGCGGCAGCAGCTGATACATCCAACAATTTACGTGGCGTGCCATCAGGTTTACTGCTATCAAACACAATCTCCCCTGTAAAACCAACCGCTTTCATCACTTGTTCGGCTAATTCACGAATCGTGACATCAGTACCTGTACCAATATTCAACAACGAACCGTGATAACCCGATGCCATCAAATGCACACAAGCAGCGGCTAAGTCGTCAACGTATAAAAACTCGCGCATCGGCCTACCGCTACCCCAAACCACCAGTTCCTTATCACCGCGCAACTTCGCTTCATGGGTCTTGCGAATTAGTGCCGGTAGTACATGACTGTTTTGCAGATCGTAGTTATCGCCCGGGCCATATAAGTTGGTAGGCATGACGCTGGTGTAGCGTGTGCCATATTGATGATTAAAACTCTCGCAGAGTTTAATACCAGCAATTTTGGCCAATGCATAAGGCTCGTTGGTTTGTTCAAGTGGGCCAGTCAGTAAATAGTCTTCTTTAATCGGCTGCGGACAATCGCGCGGATAAATGCAACTAGATCCCAAAAACATCAAGTCGTTAACACCGGCTAAATAGGCCCCTTGAATCAAATTAGCCTCTATCATCAAGTTTTGATAAATGAAATCGGCGCGGTAGGTATTGTTAGCATGAATACCGCCCACTTTGGCTGCGGCAATAAATAAGTAATCGGGCTTTTCGGTTTTTAAAAAAGCCTCAACTTCGGTTTGACGGCTTAGATCTAGCTCAGCATGAGTACGAGTGATGATATTTTGATAGCCATTCGCTTCTAGGTGGCGCACGATCGCCGAGCCCACCATACCACGGTGGCCAGCCACATAAATTTTGCTTTGTTTATTCATTTTTATAACCAAGGATTAAGCAGCTGAATACCTGCATTATTAAAATCTCGGACATTACGAGTAACTACTAGGCAGCCATGCGCCCGAGCAATCGACGCTATGATGGAGTCAAAAGCAGCCATAGAT
>JBEGMT010000153.1:0-2770 GCA_041182925.1 Pseudomonadota bacterium
TTTATGAAAATCAACAAAATATTGTTTGGCATCAAGGTCAAATAACTAAAATTCAACGCCAATCATTATTAGGCGAAACGCCATCAACACTTTGGCTTACAGGTCTTAGTGCGTCGGGTAAATCGACTTTGGCTTATGTTTTAGAACATACTTTAGTGAATGCCGGCAAACCTTGTTATGTACTGGATGGCGATAATATCCGTCATGGCTTAAATAGCGGCTTAGGTTTTTCGCAACAAGACCGCCATGAAAATATTCGTCGTATTTCCGAGGTGGCGAAATTGATGAATGATGCGGGATTAATTGTCATTACAGCCTTTATCTCACCGCTGAGAGAAGACCGTCAGATGGCGAGAGCGATTATCGGCGAAGCTTATTTTAAAGAGGTTTATGTCAGCACCGCTATTGATGTCTGCGAGTCGCGCGATCCTAAAGGTTTATATGCCAAAGCCCGCGCAGGGGAAGTTAAAGAGTTTACCGGCATCAGCGCTCCTTATGAGCCGCCGTTAAATCCTGATTTAGTGATTGATACCAGCCAATTAACCATGGCTGATCATTTAGATAAACTGATGAACTTGGCTTTATCGAAAGCGATTTAAATGTTGCTGTGGCGAGTTAGGCCGCTTCCCGCCATAATCGACCTTTGTTAACTCTAAAACCACAGGGCTTCGCTATCCCAAAACGGCTCTGTAGCAATTAATCCAGCACCCATTGCTATTGATGTGGGGTATGTTGTTAATATTAACAAAGGTAAGCGTTACGTAGCACAATACGAGAACTGCATGTATAAATTTCAACCGGCAAAATTTTACACATCAACTGCCGAGCGTAACTGGAGTAATATCTCGCGCTCCATGAAGAACGCGGATGATTTCAACTGAATTTTGATTTGATTCAAAAAATATCACATAGCTACCATAGGCGCATGACCTGATTTCTGGGGCAATCTCGATACGTTTTCTATATCCATCTGGATTTATACAGATTTTTTGGCATTGCTTTTGCAATTCAGCCATAAAGCGGAGTGCTCGCGTTGGACTGTCTTGTACAATAAAATCACCTATGTTCTCAATGTCCTGAGCGGCAAGCGGTGAAATAAGTAGCTGCATATATTTTATGATTTAATTTGACTGCTGTACTTAGCGTTCAACAGATCAAAGACTGCCTCGGCGGGAACAGCTGAGCCACTCGCTTTGCCTTTGGCAATTTCGGTTCTCAAATTGTCTAGCAATACGACTTGCTGGTTTTCTGCATTTTCTAGCAAACGAAGACCAGCACGCACAACTTCGCTCACGTTGTTATAACGGCCACTGTCAACCTGCTGACGAATAAAGCTTTCAAAATGCGGACTTAAGGCGATACTGGTAGGCATTTCAATCTCCTAATAGTTAATAATTATTATTAGATTATCATTAAAATGGGTTGTCAAGACTCTGAATATCTGTGTAAATCCTCACCAGCTTGGTAGGCTGGGGTGAGGCATGAACCCCAACACGACAACCATTGAGCAGCCAATCATGATAACTCGTAACCTTCGCTAAATGTAGATCGAGCTGATCATTTGGATAAACTGATGCACTTGGCTTTATCGAAAGCGATTTAAGCGGTGTGGTAGGGTGCATTCGCGACAGCAATGCACCTTGTTGGCCTTGCATCGTTCCCACGCTCCGCGTCACTGCCATTAAGTTAAGACCTTGGGGAAATTTGGAATAATGAAAGGCATTACAGTAGGGTGGATAAGCGCAGCGCATCCACCGCGAAAGCCACATTGGTGGATGCGCTGCGCTTATCCACCCTACTTGATTTTCCAAGAAAACGCTTAACTTAAGGCAGTGACGCTGTGCGTGGGAACGATAAAAACTCGCTTCGTGCTATCATGAAAATTATTAGCTCAAACAGGAAATCAATCAAGTCAGTTATGATCACAGAACTATACGATGCGCTAAAAGAGGCTGGTGCATCAGAAGAAAAATCAAGAGCTGCTGCTAAAGCTTTAGCTGAATATGAAAGTCGTTTTTAATAAAATCGATGCAGAATTAGAGTTAATGAAATGGATGTTGGGCGCATCTTTAGCATTATCGGGAACCGTGGTGGGTTTATTGCTGAATATCGTTTTTAAAGGCGTTAAATTAGCCGGTGGGTTGAATATTTTCCAGCTGCTTTTTCATCGTTTCCACGCTCAGCATCGCTGCCATTAAGTTAAGCCGTTAGCTGAGCAGAGCCGAAGCGAACAATTGACTTAAAAATTTAACACATCCCACACAAACCGTAACAATTCCCTGGTCGTATTTCATCTATAATCGGAAAACCGTCTTAACCTACTGAATCTGATTATGGAAGCCATCGATTTAAGCAATCCCGAGTTTTATATCAACCGCGAACTGAGCTTGTTAGAGTTTAATGTTCGAGTACTGGCGCAGGCATTGGACGAGTCTTTGCCTTTGTTGGAACGCTTGAATTACCTGTGTATCTCTTGCTCCAATCTCGATGAGTTTTACGAAGTACGAGTAGCTAGTTTGTTGCAGATGGCGGAAATGGATGCCAATGTGATTAGTAGCGATGGTTTAACCATTAGCGAGCAACTGGAAAAAATTTCAGTAAAGGCTCATGCCTTGGTGACTGAGCAATACCGGATTTTGAATCAGGTCTTAATCCCACGTCTGGAAGCTGACAACATTCGCTTTTTGCGCCGTAATAATTGGACACCTGCACAACGTAATTGGTTAGAAAAATACTTTAATGAAGAGCTATTGCCAATTTTGACGCCGGT
>JBEGMT010000154.1:0-7210 GCA_041182925.1 Pseudomonadota bacterium
TACTTATAATTAACTTATAATCAAATCTATGAACACTATTGACTGGAAGCCCAAAGCGCTTAAACAAGCGGAAAAAATCAAAGATAAGGCGTCACGTCAGCGTGTTTATACCGAATCGCAAGTATTAACCAGTTTTCCACATTGCCAAAACGTAAAAAAGCTAACTAATCATGAATACAACTACCGTTTACGCGTCGGTGATTACCGAGTATTTTTTGAATTCGACGGCGAAGTTCATATTGTCAGCATTGAAGAGGTAAAAAAACGCAATGAAAGCACTTACTAACTACCAAACCATCAATAATGCAGACGGAAAACCGGCATTTGTTGTCATGCCCTATGCTGATTTCTTACAAATACCCGGCGCTATCACACCCGGCATGATTCCCAATGCCGTGGTTGGCAAACGGATTATGGATGAAGTGAGCATGTTGCAAGCTTGGCGAGAATACTTGATGTTAACCCAATCGGAAATGGCAGAACGGATGGGCATTACTCAAGCAGGTTACGCACAGATTGAAGCCGCCAAACGTCCGCGCAAAGCCACATTGGAAAAAGCAGCTATCGCTTTAGGTATTTCATTAGAGCAATTAGCGTATTGATAATGCCAATAAACGTCATGATCAGATTGCTTCGTTCAAGCGAAAACCAAAACATACAACAACCGTCACCCGTGGGGTTCGTTGCCTCACCCCACGCTACGGGCTACCAGCTTCCAATTTCACATGTTCGTAGTTAAAAATTTAGAAAAACCAAGTATTGTTGCAGTTGTCACAATGGGCTTGCGTAGCCCCCTCTTTGCGTGAAAGTCCAACTGCTAATAGAGATACTCCTGCTGTGAGAACTGCGGCAGTAGCTTTACCGCCACTAACCCCTTTTTTTTGTTTTACTTCTTTAGTTCTAATTTTGCCAACACTTTGACAATGCGGACAAACCATTGCTAAATTGATCTTCCCATACTCTATTTCTAGGTTAGCTTCTCTTAGACGAGATTGCTTTTCCTTAAGATATGTTTTCCGCTCTTCAGGAGACATAGGAGCAAGTTTTTCTTGCTCTTTATTATGTTCACTAATATTCGCAGCAATGCCTATAAACGCAAATACGAAAAGAATCACGATTACCCATTCCACGTAGATTTCTCCTTAAGTTTTAAGTGACTGACGCCTAACGTAGAGCTAAGCCGACCGCTGGATCGTAGCGGAAGAGGTTCGGCTTGAGCGCCTTGTTAGGCCAAGATTATTTACTTGCTATTGCAATAGCTGCATCCTTAGTTTCTGCTTGTAAAGTGTTCACAAGATCGAAGCCTCGGCTTTGAAGATTTACGGCTCGCCAAACATTGCCTTTCAATGCTGGAACCAGCGCCAACGCGAAATAGCCCGCAACCAACAGCAAATAGCTTGCAAACCTCCATCTGTAGCCACATCAGCAGTTGCCTCAACAATGGCAGCAATCATATAAAGCACAAACCATAAAAGCCAGCTTTACCCCAAAGTTTACATACGAGCATCCAGATAAATCCGAAAAAGAAAGTAACCCAACAATCGAAGGTCAAGGTTGGGTTGCGAGCAGCATGCCACACAACCCAACCGAACTCAAGCCACCGAATGCTCGTGCAACCACTCTTTCAAAGCATCATTCATACGGGTTTGCCAACCGCGTCCAGTGGCTTTAAATGCCTCAATCACCTCAGCATCATACCGAACAGTAATCGCCAACTTAGGCTGTTCTAACTTGGGGCGACCACGGCGAATCAGTTCACCGCCTTGATATTGATCGGCTTGCTCAAAAAAAGCATCAGTCAACTCGGGGATTTCGTCATATTCTTCAGCGGTAATAACGTGAGCGTCAATCTTGCTTAAATTGCTGCCGATATTGGTTGGTTTCGCGCTCATTGGCTTTCCTCATCGAAATAATGTGACGCGCCTCGCCACGCGGTGTCCAGACCACAACCATCATCCGGCCTTGCAAATATCCCATCGTGATAAAACGGGTTTCGCCGTAATCTTTGCGGTTATCTTCAAAATCTAGCGTTAATCCAGCGAAAAGGTGCGCGGCATCAGCAAAGTCAATGCCTCTGTCTTCAATGGTTTTATCGCGTTTAGCTGGATCGAAAGTAATTATCATGAATAATTGTAACCACAACAATTAAATCAAACAAGATTTTACACCGCCTTAATTCGGCGCTAATCTGCAAATGGGACTCGGAACCCATAACATATAGCGGACACCACACCCGATAGCTAACCTGTTGGGTTGCGAACAGCATGTATCCCAACCTGACTTTAACCATTTCATTACAGCAATCAGCCTATTGACACACCACTCCCTCAAATCCCTAAATTTGATAGCCACTGCAATTTAAGGCATAATCCCCTACCCTAGTATTTGACGTTGTTTACCATGCACTTAAACATGCTTAAAGCCAAGTTACACCGTGCGCGTGTAACCCATTCCGAACTGGATTACGAAGGATCTTGCGCGATTGATGGCAATATTCTGGATTTTTCGGGGATTAGAGAATACGAGCAAATTCACATTTACAACATCAATAACGGCGAACGCTTTACCACTTATGCGATTCGCGCCGAAGCGGGTACAGGGATTTTCTCGATTAATGGTGCTGCGGCTCGTTTAGCTTGCCCGGGTGATTTGATTATCATCTGCGCGTTTGCCAGCCTTGATGAACAGGATTTGCAAGATTACAAACCGACTTTGGTTTATTTTGATGGCAAAAATCAAATTAGCCATTCCAGCCACTCGATTCCTGTCCAACCTGCTTAATTGATTTTCACAACCACCGCTTGCCGGTGGTTGTTTCTCTCTGACCTGCTTAGTGTTTTGAACGGGCGATTAAAGCCTGCATTTTGCGTTTAGCCTCACCACTGGCAATCACAGCTAAAGCCTTATCAATCCCAGCTTGCAAACTATCAGCTAAATCCGCCGCATAAATCGCCGCCCCTGCATTTAAAGCCACAATATCCCGCGCTGGCCCAGACTGGTTATCGAACACGCCGTGAATAATCGCCAAGCTTTGCTCAGCATCCGCAACCGCTAAATCAGCCAAACTAGCGCGCGCCAAGCCAAATTGCTCTGGCGTCACTTGATAGCTAGTCACTTGACCATTTTTAAGCTCGGCAACATCGGTTGGCGCGGCAATGCTGATTTCATCCAAACCATCTTCGGCATGAACCACCAACACATGCTGGCTACCGAGTTTTTTTAACACCTCTGCAACGGGTACAAGCCAACGCTTATCAAACACGCCAATCAATTGATGCCCAGCATTAGCAGGATTCGACAAAGGGCCAATCAAATTGAACAGAGTGCGAACCCCCATTTCTTTACGCGCGGCAACTGTATGGCGCACGGCACTATGATGTTTGGCGGCAAATAAAAATCCTACCCCAATCGCATCGACTGACTCAGCCACCTGTTCAGCAGATAAATCTAAATCCACGCCAGCCACTTCTAATAAATCGGCACTACCGCAACGACTGGAAACTGAACGATTACCGTGTTTAGCGACCTTACCACCCGCCGCAGCCACCACAAACGCTGAGGCGGTAGAAATATTGAAGGTGTTGGCGCCATCACCACCGGTGCCACAGGTATCAATCACATGCTCACCTTGCACTGGCACGCGCTGAGCTAATTCACGCATGACTTCAACAGCGGCGGCAATTTCTTCAACCGTTTCACCTTTACAACGCAAAGCAATCAAAAATCCGGCGATTTGTGCATCGGTTAATTCACCCGCCATCATGGCTCGCATCACTGAGCGCATTTCTTCGGCACTCAAATCTTGTTGATTAAGCAGTTTTTGCAGTGTGGCTTGAATTTGCATGGCTAAAATCGGTTTTGGTTAAAAAAGGCATGATAACAAACTTGGTCAGCTCAATTAGCTTGCAACCAAGCCAACGCCCCCAATCCAGCAGCACGACCACTGGCTAAACAGGCGGTCAGTAAATAGCCGCCAGTCGGCGCTTCCCAATCCAACATTTCACCCGCACAAAACACGCTGGGCATGTCGTGTAACATCAGATTTTGATCGACAGCGGAAAAACTGACACCGCCAGCGCTGCTAATGGCTTCGGCTAAAGGTCGCGTGGCGTTTAAGGTAATTGGCAGAGCTTTCAGATGATGGGCTAATTGCTGAGGATTATTCAGCCTCTCGCTGGATGCCGTTTCGCGTAATAAGGCGGCTTTTACGCCATCAATGCCTAAGCGCTTGCGTAGATGATTACTGAAAGAGTTTTTACCGCGTGGCGCATTCAGGCGCTCAACAATGCTCGCTTCGCTGCGATCCGGCAATAAATCTAAATGGATTTTTGAGCAACCGTTAGCATTGATTTGTTCACGGATTGGTGCTGATAAAGCGTAAATCAAGCCGCCTTCTAAACCCTGTTCCGTCACCATCAACTCGCCTTGTTGTGGCGTTTGATGCTCAACATTCAAAACCACTGATTTCAAAGGCTGTCCGGCAAAGCGACTACGGAAAAACTCGCTCCATGCCACTTCAAAACCGCAATTGGCAGGCTGCAATGGACTTAAAGCCACGCCACGCTGACTTAAAATTGGCAGCCAAGCCGCATTAGAACCTAATTGCGGCCAACTGCCACCGCCTAAAGCCAAAATCACCGCATCGGCGTTGATATTGCACTGGCCCTGCTGATTTTCAAATGCCAGCAAGCCAGCATCAGTCCAACCTAACCAGCGATGACGCATATAAAAACTCACGCCGCTCGAACGTAATCGATGCAACCAAGCGCGAAGCAATGGCGCTGCTTTCATTTCGGTAGGGAAGACGCGACCCGAGCTACCGACAAAGGTTGCAATCCCCAAACCTTGCACCCATTCGCGCAAAGTTTGTGGCGAGAACGCGGTTATCATGGCTTCTAATTCGGAGCGACGAGCACCATAGCGCGATAAAAACTGTTCAAATGGCTCGGCGTGAGTGATGTTCATCCCGCCCTTACCTGCCATCAAAAACTTGCGACCCGCGGACGGCATGGCATCGTAAACAGCGACTGCTAAACCGTGTTGACTTAGAACTTCTGCCGCCATCAAGCCAGCGGGGCCGGCACCGATGATGGCGACTTGGTAGTTTTTTAACATTTAGTAAAAACGGCAATCCAAAGCAAATTCACCTGATCTTTTAATGACTTAGAAATCATTAAGCAACAAATTGCAATGGAAATCGCTGGGGATTTTTAATCATATCGACTGTGACATCGACATCAATATCCGGCCAATAAAAATGATTATGCGAAGGTTCTTCAATATTGAAAATCGACTTTATCGCTTGATTTTTAAACCAAGGAAAATCGGCATAGGACATGAACAACTCTTCGTTTCTGATTAGCAACCAGACACCGTGACTTGACACATGAGTGACTTCAACTGCAACGGTTGGACTCATCTTTGCAAAAAGTTTCTCAACATATCATGCCCATGCTCAGTCAAAATCGACTCAGGATGGAATTGCACGCCTTCAATATCAAGGGTTTTATGGCGAACACCCATGATTTCATCGATATTACCAGCCTCATCTTGAGTCCAAGCGGTGACTTCCAAGCACTCTGGCAAACTGGCTTGCTCAATCACCAAAGAATGGTAACGAGTGGCAGTGAAGGGATTATTTAAGCCTTTGAAAACACCAAGATCATGGTGATAAACCAGCGAGGTTTTGCCGTGCATAATGCTTTTAGCGTGAATAATATTGCCGCCAAAGGCGTAACCAATACTTTGATGCCCCAAACAGACGCCTAAAATTGGATATTTACCAGCTAAAGTACGAATGGTTTCCACCGAAATACCGGCTTCTTTTGGCGTACAAGGACCCGGTGAGATAACGATTTTGTCAGGCTGCATGGCGTCAATATCGGCAACAGTGACTTCATCGTTGCGAACCACGGTGACATCTGCGCCTAATTCACCAAAATATTGCACAAGGTTATAGGTAAACGAGTCGTAGTTATCGACCATTACCACTTTCACGGCGCTCATGACTTTGCTCCTTCCAGACCTGCTTCGGCCATACTGACGGCGCGGAACACTGCCCGGCCTTTGTTCATTGTTTCATCCCATTCGTTGCGTGGCACTGAGTCATAAACAATACCTGCGCCGGCTTGAATGTGTAAGGTTTGATCTTTAATCACGGCGGTACGAATCGCAATTGCGGTGTCGAGATTGCCCGACCAAGAAATATAACCGACGGCACCGGAATAAATCCCGCGCTTAACCGGTTCTAGCTCGTTGATAATTTCCATCGCGCGAATTTTTGGAGCGCCGCTAACGGTGCCGGCTGGGAATGTCGCCGCAAGTACATCGAAAGCGTTTTTACCGGTCTGTAATTCACCGGTGACATTGGAAACGATGTGCATGACATGCGAATAGCGTTCGATAATCATTTTATCGGTGAGTTTAACGCTGCCGATTTTGGCAACCCGGCCCGTATCGTTGCGGCCTAAATCAATCAGCATTAAATGCTCGGCAATTTCTTTCGGATCGGCGAGCAAATCTTGTTCTAGGGCTAAATCGTGCTCAGGTGTTTCACCACGACGACGGGTGCCGGCAATCGGACGTACAGTGACTTGTTCATCTTCCAAGCGTACTAAAATTTCTGGCGAAGAACCGACGATATGAAAATCTTCCAAATTCAGATAATACATATAAGGCGATGGATTTAGGCAACGCAAAGCGCGGTATAAATCCAATGGCTGGGCGGCAAATGGAATCGACATCCGTTGCGACAACACCACCTGCATAATGTCGCCATTGGTAATGTATTCTTTGGCTTTTAAGACCGCGTCTTCAAAACCTTGTTGCGTAAAGCCTGAAACAAAATCAGCTTCCTGTACTTGCTTAGCAACTTGATGCGGCAGTGGCTTGGCTTTGGCTTCGCGCAAGGTGATGACTAATTGATCAAGTCGGGCTTGGGCGTTTTCATACGCATTAGCATCAGCAGGATTGGCGTGAGTCAATAACAGCATCTTGCCAGACAGGTTATCAAACACCAGCAAATCTTCTGAAACCATTAACAGAATATCGGGCGTACCAATCGGATCCGGCTTACCGGTCGCTTTCAAGCGCGGTTCAATATAGGCAATCGTTTCATAACCGAAATAACCAACCAAACCACCATTAAAACGCGGCAGACCTTGTATATCGGGGACTTTGTATTGTTGGCGATAGTCTTCTATCCACGCTA
>JBEGMT010000155.1:0-4787 GCA_041182925.1 Pseudomonadota bacterium
CTATTGATCATGAACGTCTTATTTCTCTGCACCGGCAACTCTTGCCGCTCCCTGATGGGTGAAGCGATTTTCAATCATCTAGCTCCAGCCGGTTGGCATGCTATCAGCGCCGGCAGCAAGCCTTTAGGCCGATTAAACAGCGGCGCATTGGCTTTGCTGGAACGCAAAGGCATCTCGACTGAGGGCTATTACAGCAAATCCTGGAATGATTTACCGTTAACCCCCGACATCGTGCTGAGTGTCTGCGGCAATGCGGCTAACGAAACCTGCCCAGCTTATTTAGGGCCTGTTTTACGGAGCCATTGGGGCGTTGAAGACCCTGCCCACGCGGAAGGCACCGAAGAAGAAGTTAAAGCCGCTTTTGAAACTGCTTATGGCATTTTGCGCCATCGAATTGAGCAATTTCTCGCTTTACCATTAGATGATTTAAAGAACGATCCTCAACAGCTAAAAATCGAACTGGATAGAATTGGTAAGTTATACCCTAACGATTAAGGAGTTCAGTAATGACAAGTATTCATGTGTTTGACCCCGCTTTATGCTGTAGCACTGGGGTTTGCGGTGTGGAAGTCGATCAACAATTAGTTGGCTTTTCTGCCGATGTCGATTGGGCTAAACAAAATGGCGCGGATATTGAGCGATTTAATCTAGCCCAACAACCCATGGCATTCGCCGAGAACTTGATCGTTAAAGCGTTTTTGGAAAGATCCGGTGCCGAGGCTTTACCGTTGATTTTGGTTGATGGCGAAATGGCTTTAGCAGGTCGCTATCCCAATCGAGCTGAATTGGCACGCTGGGCTGGGATTAATTTTCCAGAAGCTAAACCTAAAACAGCTTGTTGCAGTGGTAGTAGTAGCTGCTGCTAACGCTTCGTGGAGATGCAGTCATGAGCGAGTATCAATTTCTCGACCACCCACCTCGGTTTCTATTTTTTACCGGTAAAGGTGGTGTCGGAAAAACCTCAATCGCCTGCGCCACAGCCATAAAATTAGCAGATATAGGCAGACAAGTATTGCTAGTCAGCACCGACCCAGCATCCAATGTCGGTCAGGTGCTGGGAATCACAATTGGTAACGAAATTACCTCGATTTTAGCTGTATCGGGTTTAACCGCATTATAAATTGATCCTCAAGCTGCCGCGCAAGCTTACCGTAATCGAATTGTTAATCCAGTGCGCGGGGTATTGCCCGATGCTATTGTCAAAGCTATTGAAGAACAATTGTCTGGCGCTTGCACCACTGAAATTGCCGCATTTGATGAATTCACCGCTTTATTGACAGATTCCAACCTAACCGCCGCTTACGATCACATTGTTTTCGATACCGCGCCGACCGGCCATACCATTCGCTTATTACAACTACCCGGCGCTTGGAGCGGTTTTCTGACTGAAGGCAAAGGTGATGCCTCTTGTCTCGGCCCATTGTCTGGTTTGGAAAAACAACGCAGCCAATATAAAGCCGCAGTTGATGCTCTCGCCGATCCACAACGCAGTCGTTTAATCCTTATCGCTCGCGCCCAACAATCCACTTTGCGGGAAGTAGCGCGGACGCATCAAGAATTGGATTCGATAGGCTTATCCGAACAATATTTAGTGGTTAACGGCATTTTACCGACCAGCGAAGCAGCACAAGACCCACTCGCCACCGCAATTTGTCGGCGCGAACAACAGGCATTAAACGCCATCCCCTCGACACTAAAACAGTTACCACTTGATCAAATTGAACTGAAACCATTCAACTTGGTGGGACTGGATGCGCTGAGACAACTGTTATCGCCTGCATTGCCGATCAGCGCTATTAGCGAGCTTCACCCTATTGCGATTCAAGCACCGAACTTATCCAAACTGGTCGATGAAATTGCCGCCGACGGTCATGGCTTGGTGATGTTGATGGGTAAAGGTGGCGTTGGCAAAACCACACTCGCAGCGGCCATCGCCGTCGAATTAGCACAACGCGGCTTACCGGTTCACTTAAGCACATCCGATCCCGCTGCACATTTGACTGAAACCCTTGACGGTGCAATCAACCACCTCAGCGTCAGTCGCATTGATCCGCAAATCGAAACCGAACAATACCGACAACAGGTATTAGCAAGCAAAGGCGCGGCGCTTGATGCTCAAGGCCGCGCCTTGCTCGAAGAAGATTTACGCTCACCCTGCACCGAAGAAATTGCGGTATTTCAAGCCTTCTCCAGAATTATCCACGAAGCTGGGAAACAATTTGTGGTGATGGACACCGCCCCCACCGGCCACACCTTACTATTACTAGATGCCACCGGCGCTTATCACCGCGAAGTCAGCCGTCAGATCGGCGACGAGATTCAATACTTAACGCCGATGATGCAATTGCAAGACCCCAAACAAACCAAGGTACTACTAGTGACACTGGCCGAAACCACGCCAGTTTTAGAAGCCGCCAACCTACAAATGGATTTACGTCGAGCAGGGATTGAGCCTTGGGCATGGATAATTAATAACAGTCTTGTCGGCAAATCGCTGCATTCAAAATTACTACAACAGCGCGCCAACCATGAAGCACCAGAGATTCAGGCAGTCGCCAAACGCTACGCTTCTCGTTATGCCATCGTCCCATTATTACAGGAAGAGCCGATCGGCCTTGAACGCTTGCGGGCATTAGCCAATAACGATTAATTCAATCAAAATAATTTCCACTTTAGTAGTAAAAACCATGACCAACCAACCACAATCCCGCTTATCATTTCTCGACCGATTTTTAACCCTGTGGATTTTCACCGCAATGGCGATTGGTGTCTGTATCGGCTTTGTCTTTCCTGCTGAGATTAATCAATTCAACAGCGCTGTTTCGGTCGGCACCACCAACATTCCCATTGCGATGGGTTTGATTTTGATGATGTACCCGCCGTTAGCCAAAGTCCATTACGAAGAATTGGGCGACGCATTCCGCAATTGGCCAGTATTGGCGATGTCACTGATTCAAAACTGGATTATCGGCCCAACACTGATGTTTGGACTGGCTATCCTGTTTTTGCCTGACTATCCAGACTATATGACCGGCTTGATCATGATCGGTCTAGCTCGCTGTATTGCGATGGTGATTGTCTGGAACCAATTAGCACGCGGTGATAATCAATACTGCGCGGCATTGGTGGCTTTTAACAGCGTCTTCCAGGTGTTGTTTTTTAGTGTCTATGCCTGGCTGTTCGTTACCGTTCTGCCGCCTTTATTCGGCTTGCAAGGCAGCTTGGTGAACATCACCATTGGCGAAATTGCCCAAACCGTATTCATTTATCTGGGAATTCCCTTTATTGCCGGCTTTACAACCCGTTGGCTATTAATCAAAGCCAAAGGCAAAGATTGGTATCAGCAAAGCTTCGTTCCCAAAATCAGCCCGCTGACCTTGATCGCGCTGTTGTTTACCATCGTAGTGATGTTCTCGCTGAAAGGCGAGTTGATCGTGCAACTGCCGATGGATGTCGTAAGGATTGCGATTCCGCTGTTGATTTACTTTGTGGTGATGTTTTTGCTCAGCTTTGCGATGGGCAAGGCGATTGGCGCCAATTACAGCCAAACCACCACTTTAGCGTTTACCGCCGCCAGCAATAATTTTGAGTTAGCAATTGCGGTCGCTGTGGCTGTATTTGGGATTAATAGTGGTGCGGCTTTCGCAGCGGTAATTGGTCCGCTAATTGAAGTACCAGTGATGATAGGTCTGGTGAATGTGGCATTTTTGTTTAGGAAGTATTTTGGCTAATCAGTAGGAGGAAGCAATAAGCGCCGGGTTTATTATCATGATTGGCCGGACGGGGCAAATACCCGTCCAGCGCAGATCGCGTACTCTATAGGTAGGGTGCATTCTATGCACCAAAACATTGACCATAAACGGTCCATGAAATGCACCCTACTGCCTTAGGCTTTAATGAATATGCACTTCGCGAGTTTTGGATTTATCACTGTCGTTGCGGGTTAAGGTGTAATCGTCTTTGTTTCGGGTTGGCATTGTGCCATCACTGTTCAGTAACACCAATGCCGCTTGATCTTCGATTTTGAATTGGCGTTTAGGTGCATTGTTATTAGGGGTTAATGAGACGATTTTGGTTTTCTCATCCCAAGTGTATTTACCTTTCTCGAAATACTCACGGCTAGATGATTTAGCGTACTGACTAACAATCAGATAATTGTTCTTTTGTTTTAATGACATAGTCATTTTCAAACCATCGCAATCTTTTTCATCGCATGGCAAATAACCATAAAAAACCCCACGATAACCTAAAGTTGGATCGGTGTTTTCATTGTGATTAGCGTGTTCTGCATGCTCACCCATCTCACCACGACGGATTAATTCACGGGCTTTAAGGGCTTTTTCCTGTAACTGCATATCAGATTCTGCCCAAGCCGCATTAAAGCTAGAAAGCAAAACGCCGAAACCAATCAACGTCACATTTTTTTTAATTTTTTTGTTTAATGTTTTCATATTGGATTTTGTGTTTTTGTTCAGAAATTAATTGGATTCGAAGCAATCTAGTACAGGTTACCAAGATAATTACTGATTTCAACTGACGGATACAAATCTTTATTAGTTAACTGGATTTTAGCTTACAGCGACTATTGTCAAAACTTGTAACGGCACCTAACTTAGCACTTTGTTTATAATTGCTACCATTTCAACAAGGACATCCCTATTAAAAGGATTATGAAAATTCACTCATCTCGATACACCCTCACTCTGTTTATTCTGCTTATTGCGCTCACTACTGGCTGCAGCAAATCAGAACCCCCAAAAGATCAAACAACCACCATTCGCCCCACC
>JBEGMT010000156.1:0-5105 GCA_041182925.1 Pseudomonadota bacterium
GCGAAAAAACTGGAAAATTGTCACTGGGTGAGATTAATCTGCCGTTACCTCGCGCTTTATCCTTGGTACTTAATTATCGACCGGATGTTGTACAAAAGTTTACCGTTGAAGGACAGCTTGATTCGTTAGGAGTAACCGCATGGTTCTTCGCTTATGGCGTTGATGAAATGCTATTGAACGATGCCATTGATGCTGAAATGCGTGCTGAGCTTGATCGTCCAGTCGCACCTACCCATCTTGATAATAGCGATGTTCCGGCGGCGACTTTGTTGATGCGCTTGACTTGGCAATTACTGGATCCAACCGTTCGTGAAACCATGCCTTTGGAAGATGCTGATGCCCGGGCGCGTTTTATGGCTTGGTTTTTTAGTGCGGCCAATAGCCGTTTCAAATTAAGCTCGTTAATTGCTAACCGTTGGCGTCAATGGCTTAAACAATCAGTCAGTATTAATCCCAATGTTGCTGTACCACGCTTTGTTGCTCAAACCTTGAGTATTTCACCAGAATTACAGCAACGCTTTGATCTGAATAGCATCGAAGGCTGCCAACAACTTGGCCAGTGGACGCAGCTGGTTCAAGCACCCAATCAACCGTGGGGCTGGTTGAAATCCAATCAACAAAATAAAGCTTCGACTACATCAATCAGCGATTTGGCGTTTGGCGTTAATCTGTACGGTTTTGCTTTTGGTGAATTGGGCATTGGTGAAGACTTACGGATGGCAGTTGCTGCCTGCGAATCCGCTGGTATTCCTTATCGGGTGATGAACATCGAAGCAGGCAAGGATTTGCGTCAAGCAGATGATGCACTTAAACATCATGTCTCGCGTGCAATTGACGAAGCGCCTTATGCGGTCAATGTGTTTTGTTTGCCCGGCTTTGATACCGTAGCTCGGGTGTTTTTAAAACAAGGCGACTCGCTGTTTAGGCGTCATTACAACATTGGTTGGTGGCCTTGGGAGCTTTCAGTTTGGCCAGCCGCTTGGAATCAGGCATTTAGCTTGATGGATGAAATTTGGGCTGGTAGTGATTTTGCTCGCCAAATGTATGCCAACTCAACATCATTGCCTGTGCAATTAATGCCTTTGCCGGTGAGTATTGATCGTGGTGTCAAGCAAGCTCGCAGTTTCTTTGATCTGCCAACTAATCGGTTTTTATATTTGTTTGTGTTCGACTTTAATTCACATTTGGCACGCAAAAACCCGATGGCGGTGATTGAGGCATTTAGTTTGGCATTTAACCCTCGTGATAATTCAGTGGGTTTGGTGCTAAAGGTAATGAATGCAAAAGGCGAGAATCCGGCATGGCTGGCGTTTTTGAAGCGTTGCCAACAAGATTCTCGGATTCAGTTAGTACAAGAAACTTTAGACCGTGAAGATGTATTGGCACTAATCGAGTGCTGTGACGCTTATGTTTCTTTGCATCGTTGCGAGGGATTTGGGCGAACATTAGCCGAAGCTATGTGTTACGGGAAACCGGTGATTGCAACAAATTATTCGGGAAATATTGATTTTATGCCTCAATCTATCAGCTACCCTGTGAATTACCGTTTAACACCGATTAGTGCAGGTGAATATCATTTTGTTGCTGATTCAGATCAGGCGGTGTGGGCTGATGCCGATGTCACACATGCCGCAAAGCAAATGAAACAAGCTCGACAGGATGCAAAAAAAGCCGGATTCGCGCAGTCGGTAAAAGATTATGCTCAACAGCAGTTTTCACCACAGCGGATTGGGCAGTTGATGAGCCATAGGTTGAAGATGCTGGTATTGAAATAACATTGGTCGAGTTCGCTATCAGTGGCGGTGAAAACCCTCTACGAACTGCTGGTTAGTAAAGTTATCCCGCCAATTTAACACCTTTAAAAACAATATTGGGCAATAGACCGACCACGGTTCCAGATAAAGCTAAACACGCACCCAGCATCAATTTTATTAAAACAACTTTCGTATTCAGCTAAGGCTTTAGCCGCTGCCCTTGATTTTTCTTCCAATGCACCCGCTTCTTTCAGTGCGTCATATAGTTCTGTAATCATGACTGACATTATTATTCCTCTTGCTTCTTTTACCTCTAAGGAGGTTAGCACAAAGCTTATTTTATAAAGTGAACTCGAAGCGATTCTGCTTTGATTAGAAGCAGACCGAACAACATTCGTTAAAACTTAACGTAAATAGGTTTTTAACACTGGCCGATACTTTTCAGCCAGGTTTTCTACTGTAAATCGGTTACCGGCTTCACGACTTAGATCGCTTCGCTGTTTATCCGCTTGATAATAAACCGCATTTAATTGCTCAACCGCACTATCAACTGCGGGTTCAGCCCAGACTGAACCTGTCGTGTACGGATAATCGCCGGGCTCTACTCGTTGGTTTTGCCAATCGACCAATCTAGCGTAGGCTGGCTCAAGGTAATCATCGGGGCCTGAATAATTGGTGCTGATGACTTCGAGTCCATGCTGCATGGCTTCAACCAAGGTTCGGCCAAATCCTTCACTTCGGTGTAATGATAAATACACATTTGCAGCCTGATACAAGTCAGCAAGCTCGCTATTATTCATGGTTTCGGTAATGATTCTGACTTGGGGATGAATCGGAATCCAGTTGAACAAGCGTGGATCAACTTGCTGCCAGCGGTTGATTTTTAAAATCAGATAAGCATCGGATTTATCTTCAACAAATTGGGTGAAAGCTTGAATCGTGGCTTGAGGGTTTTTGCGTTTCAGGGTTGAACGAATATCAAACATATAAAGCGCGACAAAAGCATGGTCTGGAATATCCAGTTCACGACGCATATTGCGTCCCGCTGGTGGCACACTCATTACCGGTAAGGGAATCGACAAGGTTAATTTTTTGAGCTTGGCAAAAAAAGCTTGTTGCACAAAGCGAGTGGGACACCAGATATGATCAACCAAATTCAATGCCGGAATAAATTGGTCAGGAAAGTCTGGTAGCTCCCATAAAAAATAACCCACTTTAGTACGGGGCTGAGAAAAAAGCCTAGGTTGAGCCTCGGCCAACCGACTGCATTCCATTGGCGACATGAAAAAGAAGCTAACCGCATAATCCTGTTGGGTAAGACACTTCCAGTCATGTTTTACTTTACCGCTACTTTCAGTTGGCAAATCAATCACTGAATACGGCACCTGCAAATAATCCAGCATCGATGCAAAAGACCGTAAATCCTCACCAAGACCCGTTGGTGAGGTGGCATAGCCAATCAGATTAAGACCGGGTGTCATTGAATGTTTTTTAAATTGCGTAAGACTGATTTGCAATCAATTGGACTCAAAATTCAGGCTCAATTATCGTTTGCGGCGATTTTTTTTCGCTCGTCTTTGCGGAGGTGGAGTTGGCGTTGACTTTTGCTCTGTCGCAACGGGTGTCGCTGGTTGTGAAACCTCGGTTTCCGGAGCTTCATCAGGCTTGGGAGTATTACTAGCAGCTAGTGTGCGCCTAACTACATCGGCAACACCAGAAGCCAGACCTATCCAACTATCCCAAGCTCTTGAAATAGCCACTTTGTCTTGCTCCATGCGTTTAAGCGCAATGTTTAAACCACCAATCAGTGACACCATCATGGCCTGATCAACTGGACTTAACTGAGTCCAAACATTGATGTCGAATATTTGTCTGTTCAAATCAAAGCGCAATTCGAGTTTGCCACCAAAATCATCAAAGGCTTCCTCAAACCAACTGGCAAATGGTGCTATCTTTCCATCAATCCGAGGAATTTCCAATTTGGGATAGCGGGAGAACCCGCTAGGCTGAATATTAGCGGCTCCTAAGCGCAGCTCTAGCTTAGGCCAGTGATAACTTCCATAAACTGCATCATGAAATACTAGCCATAAATGCTCATAATCGGGGTTAAGCAGTTCACGTTTTAATTTCACCTGATTAAAACGAAATACCGGTGGCAAGGAACCAATATCGGCTACCAAGGGCATTGATGCTTGACGCCAAAAAACCAGATCAAAAAATTCTGGCATTTTCTGCCCAGCAACCGCTTTTTGCGGGTCTTTAAAGAAATGCTGGATGACATTGGCCGCAATGTTGATTTGCCGCCAATGCATCGTTGACATAGTGCGGAATTGGATAAGGTCTTCCAGAGCATCGGGTTTAACCAAGCCTCTAGGCGTGAGTTTTACTGCTGATAATTGCCCTTGGTCATCAGTAGCCCCTAAAATCTCAATTCCCGGATTACCGTCATCAAGGAAAGTCACAAAATTAAATTCCGGTACTAAAACACCCCCCATCGTAATGTCGGTCGCTCGCCACTCAACACTCGGAATATCTGAAACCGTATCAACACTGACCGGCACAATCGACAGGTAATCCAAATAATTGGGCAACCTGTCTTCAAGCCGCTGCCAACGGCTTATGTAGGTTTCATTCTCACGCTGGAGTTTTTGATGTTCGAGGAAGTAATGCTCAAGTTCTTCTTGAACTTGATGAAGTTGTAATAAAAGCAGCTCATTTTCTTCCTGAGCGTCTTTTAGCTGTGTTTCTACTTGCCGCTGCAGAGTATCCAATTTAAGCTGGCGTTCATTCGCTAAACGGCTTTGTTCATCTCTTGCAGCGATTAAATCAAGCTTTTCCTTTTCAAGCGCATTGAGTTTAATTTGACGCTCATTAATCAAGTTAATTTGTTGATCACGAGCAGCAAGTAATTCTGACTTTTCCTTTGCCAGAAGATTGATTTTGCCCTCATGATCTTTCGTTTGTGCGGCTAACTTGCTATTTAATTGATCAATTGTAGTCTGGCGTTCATTGGCTAACTGTGCTTGCCGATCACGCTCGGCAGTTAAATTGACTTTTTCTTTATTAATCGCTTCGAGCTGGGCGCCGTGCTCTTTATTCAACACATCTTGTTGAGCGATTTTTTCTTGTAAAAGCCTTTGTGTTTCTTGTTCTTTTAGAAATACAACTTCCAATTCTTCCTGAACTTGGTGTAGCTGCAATAACAATAATTCTGACTCTGATTCAGTTTCGTTGATTTTGTGATTGGCAGTTTCTGTCTGTTGACTTAATTGTTGCTTTAAACTTTCAACCTCGTTCACCAGCGCTTCAAGCTCTGCAGCCATCTCTTGTGCTTGCGACAAACCTTGATTT
>JBEGMT010000157.1:0-2872 GCA_041182925.1 Pseudomonadota bacterium
TTTTGAAGTAGAAATAAAGTGCCAATATATGTATATTGGCACTAAAACATAATTACATTTCGATCCAAATTAACTCAACTCGGCGATTTTCGGTTTTACCTGCTTCAGTGT
Organism: Pseudomonadota bacterium; assembly: GCA_041182925.1. Classification (GTDB taxonomy): domain Bacteria; phylum Pseudomonadota; class Gammaproteobacteria; order Methylococcales; family Methylomonadaceae; genus Methylomonas. The sequence continues at coordinate 112 of JBEGMT010000157.1, forward strand.
TGTTATCAGCAATCGGTTGCCTTTCACCATAACCATGAGCAGTTAATTTGTTGGTAACACCTTTATTTTTTAGATAATGGACGACTGAATTCGCGCGCCGTTGAGATAATTTCATATTGTAAGCATCACTCCCTTCGCTACTGCTATGCCCTTGCACCTCAACTTCATTTTTTTCGGGGTAAGCAATCAAATCTTTGGCAACTTCATCCAGCAATTCTTTGGCATTCAAACCCAATTCGGCAGAATCATATTTAAAATGTTCGCCTTTCAACACTAACTTAACTGTGCAGCCTTTACCGTTTACCAAGCTACCTTTTACTGTATCAGGACATTGATCAACGCAATCGGTCACACCATCACTATCGGAATCACTTGTAGCGCAATTATCAATTGGCGCAACAGTTACTGGAGCCAGTTTAACTTTGGATTCTACTGGCGCATATTTAGGTTTGTCGCCGAATGGAATCACAAGCCCTAAATTGATAGTCATATCATGGAATTCTTCGGTTCCTGGCTGAACTTGAGCGTTAAAATTGTTGTTATAGCGATAACGAACATCACTACGACTCAACAGATTATCATTAAGCTCATAACTTAGACCTAACCCGGTTTCACCAATAAAACCAGTACCACAATTAGCCGAAACACAAGTATTCATAGCGCCTAGACCGAGAACGGCGTAAGGCGATAATTTGTCATGAAATAAGTAATACTGTAGATCTGCACTACCACCAACTAAATCCCAAGAGCCATTGCTACCGTTAAAGCCCTGATAAAAGCCTTTTAATTCAACATTGAAATGCTGGTCGATTATTCTCCCGACACCCAAGCCACTGCCCCAACCATCTGTGGCGTGGCGATCACCACCCGTATTGAGATATGAAGCAAACGGGGCAATGTACCAACGGTTATCTTGAAGTTGATAGTCAGCAGCTTGAACCGCTGAGATAACGTTTATCACCAATGAGGCGATAATAAAGACTGATTTATGTTTAAGCATGGTTAGTTCCTTTTCAAAATTGAAAATTGTTGCCCGTAGCTTACGGGCAACGCTAACCAAACTCTGTTATTCAGCCCACAAACTTTGGCTGTTGTTAAGTGCGATAGTAAATTTAAGTAATCATTGTTTGATGGAATGGGGATAAAATGAGGAGCGACTGGCGATTGATTTTTGACAAACAGCAAATTACCTTAATAATAGCGGGATTTTAAATTAGGTCTTAAATACTATGTCATTGGATAACTTAAAACAAAATCAAGCATTATCAGTCATTTCTGTCGATATGGATGATCGAGCATTTCTGTTTCCCGAAACTCGAAATATTGCCCAACTAAGGTTTTCCGCTCACGATCACAGTGCAATCACATTAGAATTTGTATTTGCCCATAACGTCAGTCGCTTGCCTCCAGTGTCGGTTTTATTGCAATTTGCCGATGCGAAAGCGTTGTGTATGCGTTTGATTGATGCTGTTTACCGAGCACAAACTCAAAATGTGATTACCGAATCGGCACGTATTTCTATCACAATGGCAACCAATGGTTACATTTTAGGGATTGAGGAAAATGCTGTTCAGCGACAGTTTTATATGAGCACTGTCAGTATTTGGCGGGTATGTAACGCTTTATGTCGATTGGTTGATATGCAATCGCCGATTTTATCGAATTGAATCAGCAATTAATTGTTCAACATCAAACTCACAACCACCACAACCAGAACAAGCACCAGTATTGCGAGAAATCGTGTCTAAATCTTTAATGCCTTGATTAATCAGGCTGATAATTTGCTCACTGGTAGTACCACTGCAACGGCAAATTGGTTCGTCTTGATCTAATATATCCATATTTATTCAGTTAGTAAGTTAGGTTTGAAAGATAAAAAACGGCCAAATTTAATCAATTCAGCCGCATTGTAAAGCTACTTTTAGTGGTGACAGCCTGTACCGTGAATATGACCATGGGCGATTTCGTCAGCAGTTGCAGGTCTAACATCAACCACTTCAACGTCAAAATTCAAATGTTCACCCGCTAATGGGTGATTACCGTCAATAGTGACATCATCGCCATCAATCGCAGTAATAGTGATAACACCTGATCCGTAGCTAACATCAGCATGAAATTGCATACCAATTTCCACATCCATGCCTTCAAACATTTTTTTAGAAACCACTTGCACCATGTTTTCGTCAATCAAACCATAAGCGTGTTCTGGTTCGATCGAGACATTCAGTTTATCGCCCGCTTTTTTGCCAACCAAGGCCGCTTCTAAGCCAGGAATAATGTTGCCTGCGCCGTGTAAATACAACAATGGCTCAGAACCAATCGAACTGTCTAGCTGCTCGCCGCTATTATTGGTTAAGGTATAATGAAATGAAACAGCAGTGTTGTCGGTGATTTGCATAAACGCCTTATCAGTAAAATTAAGAAACCTTATTATACCTGCCGAGAAAAAACATGTCGCGCTGGAGACCGCCGCGTCCAAAATCATCACCTTATGTGACAGCTCAAGGCTATCAAGTTTTGGAAGCTGAGTTAAAACAGCTTTGGGAACGCCGTAAGCATGTGACTGCGGCTTTGTCTGCCGCTGCCGCAGAAGGCGATCGTTCTGAAAACGCTGAGTACATTTACCGCAAAAAAGAACTACGCGAAATTGATAGACGAATCCATTATTTGCAAAAGCGTTTACCTAGCTTGACGGTTGTTTCTGAAAAACCCAGTAATCAAAGCCAAGTATTTTTTGGTGCTTGGGTTACTTTAGAAGACA
>JBEGMT010000158.1:0-2868 GCA_041182925.1 Pseudomonadota bacterium
GACGCTTGCACGGTTTGCTCGGCAATATCTAAATCCAGCTTGAGATTGAACTGCAAAGTAATCACCGAAGCCCCGCCGGAGCTAGTCGATGACATTTGTTTCAAGCCCGGCATTTGTCCAAACTGGCGTTCTAAAGGTGCGGTAATTGCTGAGGTCATTACCTCGGGGCTGGCACCGGGGTAAAGGGTGGTGACTTGGATGGTCGGGTAATCAACTTGCGGTAGTGCCGAAATCGGTAACAGGCGATAGGCCAAAATACCTGCCAGCAATAACGCCACCATTAACAAAGTGGTGGCAACTGGGCGTTGGATAAAATGGCGGGAAGGGTTGAAACGGGAACTGTTGTTAAAGGTTTCGGCCATAACTAATGTGGACGGCGACGTTTAGATTCGGGTTTGGCGTTATCGTTAGGATTGGCTGTTGCTGTTTGGCCGGCAATATTAACTTGGCTACCTTCACGCAATTTATCCGCACCATCAATCACCAGTTTTTCATCAGCGCTTAAACCTTCGCTAATCACGGTGTGATTGCCATCGCTGGCAGCGGTTTTGATCGCTTTGATGGTAATAGTTTGATCGTCTTTGACCACATAGACAAAAGCGCCATTAGCGCCGTGTTGAATCGCTGCATTCGGTGCCAGAATTACCCCTTGTAAGGTGTCCAGTTTCATTTTGATATTGACGAACTGATTAGAGAACAAAGTGCGTTCTTGGTTATCAAACTGAGCTTTTAATTTTAGGGTGCCGGTAGTGGTGTCGATTTGGTTATCAACTGCCAGTAATTTGCCATCAGCCAGTTTAGTGTTGCCAGCGCGGTCGTAAGCTTCAACGCTAATATTGTTATCACGATGCCAGCGTTGCATGACGGCTGGAATTTGGTCTTCCGGTAAGGTAAACACCACGCTAATCGGCTGTAATTGGGTGATAACTGCTAAACCATTAGTATCGTTACTACGAATCATATTGCCTTGGTCAACCAGTCTTAAACCGATACGACCTGACACTGGCGCGGTGATGTGCGCGTAGCTGAGTTGTAATTTGGCGTTATCGACCAAAGCCCGATCAATTTCCACTGTGCCTTGATATTGTTTAACCAAAGCCGCTTGAGTGGCGGTTTGTTGCGGGGCTATTGAGTCTTGTTCTAGCAGGGTTTGGTAGCGAGACGCGTCAATTTGGGCGTTTTTCAATAAAGCTTCGTCACGCATTAACTGGCCTTGCGCTTGTTGCAATTGCACTTGATAGGGGCGAGGGTCGATTTCGGCCAGTAAATCGCCTTGTTTGACTAATTGGCCTTCAGTAAATGCGACTTTGACTAATTCACCGTCAACCCGAGAACGGACTGTCACGGTATGTAAAGCGGTGACCGTGCCTAAACCATTAAGATAAATCGGCATATCGCCTTGCTGGCTGTTAGCAACCCCAACCGTAACAACTGGGTTTTCGCCTTTTTCACCTTTCAAGCCTTTGAATTTGCTTTCGCGCGGTTTTGAATCGTTGCTATCGTGTAATACCCAATAGGCGGAGCCAGCAGTGACTAGGGCTACAGCAACTAACCACGGCCATTTCGCCAGCCAGTTTTTTGAGGTTTTAACTGAATCATTTGCTTGCTTCATGCGGGGCTTGTGGGTTGATTCTTGATGAAATGTGTCGGGTTAGGCGATGGCTAACCCGATCAAAAATGAAGCTACTGTTACTTTTCCATGGTTACAAACGCCATTTTGGAAATCCCAGCGTGTTGAACTGTTGCCATGACTTCAGCGACTTTTCCATAGTTAACGTCTTGGTCAGCCCAGACATGAATCACCACTTCAGGATTCTGTGCCAATTCATTTCTCAGGCGTACATCTAAAGCATCCAAGCTTTCGATAGGGGTTTTATTTAAGGAAATCATACCTTTGCTATCGACGCCCAATTGTAAGGGTTGCTTTTGCGTGTCTGGCGTAGTCGAAGCGGTTTTTGGTAATGCGACATTCACCGATTGAGTCATCAAGGGTGCGGTAACCAGCAAAATAATCACCAGTACCAGCATTACGTCGACTAACGGTGTAACGTTGATTTCGCTAACTGCATCATCATCGTCGGAATTAGTTTTAAAGCCCATCGCAATCCTCCTTAGGCTTTGTCGCTGAAAGCAATATGTAAAAAGCCGTCTACAAAGTTTTCCAATGAAGCTTTGTGTTGTTTAGCACGGCGGATGAAAAAGTTGTAAGCTAACACCGCTGGTACCGCAACTGCAATACCAATCGCGGTGGCAATCAAAGCGTCACCGATAGGGCCGGCAACCACTTCAAGGCTCGATGAACCGCTAGCGCTGATTTGGTGCATGGCGTGCATAATGCCTAAAACTGTCCCGAATAAACCAACGAAAGGCGCGGTGCTACCAATGCTGGCAAGCATGGTTAAACCGATTTCCATACGGTTTTGTTCCTGTTGGGTTTGTTTGCGTAAGGTTTGCTCCAGTAAATCGCTGGGTTCACCACGGAATTTCAGACTACCAGATTTTTCAGAACGGCGTAATTGTGCTAACCAAGCAAAGCCAGCTTGAGCCACGCGTGCTTTGGCACCTTTGGCGACCTCTTCAGACAGGTTTTCAGCCGCTTTAAGATCAGTCGCATCCCAAAAAGCCGCGCTATATTGTTTGTTGTAGTAGCCTGTTTTCGCGAATTGCCAGATTTTGAATAAAATCAAAACCCAGGTAATCACAGAAAAAGCAAGTAAGGTGTAGAGAGTGGCATCAATGATGATGTTGGGGTCTATATGATGAGGCATTTAAATCTCCTGATTTTAATAAGAATTATTTTATAGCGCCGTAGGGTGCATTTTATGCACCATTAGTTGCTGGCATAATCGATGCATAAAATGCATCCTA
>JBEGMT010000159.1:0-10261 GCA_041182925.1 Pseudomonadota bacterium
GTCAGCACATCAATCTTGCTTGCCACTTAAGCCGTTCATGCTGAGCTTGTCGAAGCATGAAGGCGATTGTTGGCGATAACCTCGGCTTTCCCATTCATCCTTCGACAGGCTCAGGACGAACGGAAAAGCCTTAACTGGCTGGCCAAACTAATTACACTATTCCCGATTTACTTTGTTGAAGTACTTAATGATAGCCAATTAAGCAATTTAAAAAATTAAACCAGCAATGAATCTTAATCGATTGGCAAGCAAGATTTATCGCCCTTGTAAACCCTATGCTTCAGCATAACTAACAAGACTGAATAAAGTTTACGGCCTAAAAACAGCAAATTTAGCGGATTTATCTTGTTTTCTAATCATGGCTCACCTCCAATCAATTGGTGAATCGAAACGACACGTCTTGTTAAAAGTTTTGGCAAACAATTATCGATTCACTATTTTTTTCTTTGGCTCACTCATCCCCTTATTAGCCTTGATAAGCCTCGTCACTGATTCACTTAATCCCACAATTGTTTCTTTTTTGAAAACAATTCATAAACCAATTAATCTATTGTCAACAAATAGACAATACTCTACACTGTATCCAACTTCAAGAAATTAAGATCAATAGGAGAAAAGAGATGAACGAATCAAATAAATTTAAAGATATTGCAACCGGCCTGTTTTTTGTTACTGGCATTTTCGGCTTTGTTTCTGGTGCATTTATCCTGTCGACCACTTTGTTTGGCGCCGCCTCTTTACTCAGCAACTTGGATTTTTCTGATTCAGTTGACGCCTAGTTTTTTGTTGTACCTCCTCGTGTTAAAGCAGGTTTCATAGTACTGCATACTCTATTGCCCCTCACTTGCTCGAGTGACGGGGCATTTTTTATTTCCCTCCCAAAGTGAATATTTTTTGCTGATTCCGCGATTAGCAAAGATACAATAAAATGCCCTCTAGTTCGATTTTTATGATTTAAAAATCGACAAATTAACTAATAAAAATCAATAACTAACAGCTACCTGGGGGAGTAATTGTGGATAAAGATTTTAAATTTTTTGGCGGCAAACCCAGCCAAGACTTAATCTGTCGTGGCTTATTTGCCATCAGCGTTTTCTGGGGCGCTTATCTACTATTTCAAATAGAACCATTAATCGGTAAATTTATTTTGCCTTGGTTCGGGGGTAGTCCTGCGGTGTGGACTACTTGTATGTTGTTCTTCCAAATTCTATTGCTCGGTGGTTATACCTACGCCCATTTCAGTTTGAGCAAACTCAAAGCCAACCATCAATCATTGCTACATATTGGCTTGCTGTTATTAGCATTAAGCTATTTACCGATTACGCCATCAGCAGACTGGAAACCCACCGATGCCACCCAACCAACCTTAGCGATTTTGATTTTGCTATTACGCAGTGTCGGTTTGCCTTTTTTCGTATTAGCAGCCACCAGTCCTTTATTACAAGCTTGGTTTGCCCGAGCCTATCCGACTCGCTCGCCCTATCCGCTTTACGCTTTATCTAATTTAGGTTCTCTATTAGCCTTGCTCAGCTATCCATTTGTGTTTGAACCTTACTTTAAATTAGGTCAACAAACTCTGGGCTGGTCGGTGGGCTTTAGTTTATTTGTCTTGTTATGTGGCAGCTTAGGGCTGTATTTCAAACACCTGGCACAAAACCATGCAATCAGCGAAACCCCAGTCAGCTTGGATAATGAAATCCGCTTGGTTGAAAATTTATCACCGATGACGCGCTGGCTGTTTTGGTTAGGTTTACCCGCAATTACCTCAACCCTGTTGTTGGCAGTGACTAATCAACTCTGTCAAGACGTTGCCAGTGTGCCGTTTTTATGGATTTTGCCGCTGGCGTTTTATTTAATCAGTTTTGTGCTGTGCTTTGCCGAATTCAAATGGTATCGACGTTCGATTTTCATCCCCGCTGCTTTATTAGGCGGCTTGGGTTTGGTGATAGCCCTTTATCAAGGTTCGAGAATTGGTCTGGAATGGCAAATTAGCATTTACAGCTTAGGACTGTTCTTTTGCTGCATGATTTGTCACGGTGAACTGTTCCGCTTACGTCCTCAACCCAGTCAATTAACCGCTTATTATTTGGCGATTTCAGTGGGTGGCGCGATTGGCGGTTTGTTTGTCGCTTTGTTATCGCCGCTGATTTTCCCTTTGTATTTCGAATTTCATATTGGTTTATTCGTCTGCTTTGCCTTGGTATTAGCGGTGTTAGTGGTTGAGAAACCCAAACCGTTAATAGTCAGCCTCGGCTCATTGATTTTATTGGTATTAGGCGGTCATTTAATCGCACACGCTTACGAAGCCAGCGCCGCACAATCATTGGTCAGCCGCAATTTCTATGGTGTATTACGAGTGGTTGATCGCGATATTGAGCAACCCGATCAAGCCCGTCGAGTATTACGTCACGGTGCGATTGATCACGGTTTTCAGTATTTAGCCGCCGATAAACAGCAAAAAGCCACCGCCTATTACCGCCCAGAAACTGGGGTTGGCATGGCGTTAAAATATTTTCCCAAACAACAGCATCGGCGAATTGGTATTGTCGGGCTGGGCGTAGGTACTTTGTTAACTTATGGCAAAGCTGATGATTATTTTCGGATTTATGACATTAATCCTACAGTCGTTGAATTGGCGCAAAATCAGTTTAGCTTTGTTAAAAATACTCAAGCTCAGCACGATATTGTGATTGCTGATGCTCGGTTAGCTTTAGATCGTGAAGCTTCGCAACAATTTGATATTTTAGTGTTAGATGCGTTTAGCGGTGATGCGATTCCGATGCATCTGTTGACCGTGGAGGCAATGCAGCAATATTTCCGCCACTTACAACCCGATGGCGTATTAGTGATTCACATCGCTAATCGCCATTTGGATTTACGACCTTTACTGCAAGGCTTAGCGCAACGGGAAAATTATCAATTTAAAGTGGTTCACACGCCGAGTAGCGATGATGATTTTGGTTTATATCAATCTGACTGGGCTTACTTGACTCGCAATCACGCTTTTTTGCAGCAGGCATCGATTAACCAGGCGCTTGATAACAGTGAAATACCCAATAAAAGCGTGGTATGGACTGATGATTTTTCTAATTTATTCAGTCTATTGAAAACTAAAAATAAGATATAAAAATCGATTAATATCGTTTTATTGAAAAAAATCAGCTTGCTAGAATGGAGCCATGTTCATAGCGCATAACTCCTACTGATTCGGACTAGGTATCCTCAAGTTACCGACATGGATGTATCTTTTATGGCGGGAACAATCCCGCCAATCTTTTTCTCCCCAAATAAAGAAGCGGTACCAATGAGTTGCTTCTAGCTATCTCCCGACCTAGACTCAATTTCATCAGTACCACCAGGCCTGAAAGTTACCGTGATTTAAGCGCTAGTCAAACTTAGTCAGCAACACAGTAAATTTGATGCATTAAATCTAAGAATCGGTTAAAACCAATTATTTAAACTATTTTGAATCTAATTAACCGATATGATGGAACTTATCTGGATTAGCGCAGCATTTTTCAGTGGCCTGATTGCCACTCGCCTGTATTTGCCACCATTAGTCGGCTACCTCGCTGCTGGCTATGCTTTACATAACCTGAATATGCCACCGTTAGCCAATCTCGGTCATATTGCAGATATTGGTATTGAACTGCTGTTGTTTTCAGTCGGCTTAAAGTTAAAACCCAGATCACTGATTCGTAGCGAAGTATTAAGCGTCGGTGGATTACATTTATTGCTAATGGCGGTTGGCTCTGCGCTGTATTTTCTTTGGATTGATCAGCATGTGACAGGTGGTTTGGTACTAGGCATCAGTTTAGCTTTTTCCAGCACAGTACTAGCTATCAAAGTGCTTGAAGATAATGGCGAGTTATCCTCTTTGCATGGCCGAGATGTCATGAGTATCTTAATTTTGCAAGACATTATTGCAGTCGGATTATTGGCCTATGCTGAAGGCAAACAACCTACCCCGTGGGCTTTATGCTTATTTTTATTGCCTTTGTTGCGCCCTTTTGCCCATAGAGTCTTATCAGTCAGTCAAACTGCTGAACTAAAACTGTTATTAGGGGTTGCTCTAGCTCTGGCTGGTGGTATTTTGGCAGAAACTGTGGATGTTGCCGCCGATATTGGTGCCTTATTAACCGGCATTATGCTGGGTAATCACCCGAAAATTGACGAATTGAATAATAAGCTGTGGAGTTTAAAAGAACTGTTTTTAGTGGCCTTTTTTCTGCAAATTGGCTTAAGCGATTTGCCCAACCGTGAGCAGATTTATCAAGCTTTGTTGTTATTAGCACTATTACCAACCCAAGGCGTATTGTTTTTTGGTCTATTTATCATTTCCGGCCTACGCGCCCGTACCGCCTTTGTCTCGTCACTGGCCTTAACTACTTATTCTGAATTTGCCTTGATTACCACCAGTGCTGTGATCAACGCAGAATTATTACCCGCTGAATGGAAAGCAATTATTAGCCTCGCAGTAGCCGGTTCTTTGGCAATCGCCGCGCCATTAAATCGCTTTTCCCACCATTTATTCCGCTTACTCAAGCCGATACTGATCAAGTTTGAAAGAAAATCCAGTAGCACAGACCGTTTACCCATTTCATTAGGGGTTGCCGAATGGGTCATTATTGGCATGGGCCGCACCGGTGTAGCCGCTTACCAGTCACTTTCTAAACAAGATCAACGAGTCGTCGGTCTGGATGCCGACCCGACGGTGTTAGAAAATTTATTAGCGGCAGGACGGCGGGTCGTTTATGCCGACGTTGATGACAGTAGCTTATGGACCAATCTGCCCTTAGAGCGGGTTAAAGGGATTATTTTGACCCTGCCTTCGTTTGAAAATCGCATGAATACCATCCGCCAAATCCGCCAACGCCGCTTTACTGGCGTCATCGGCACTATTTGTTATCAGATTGAAGATGAACAGCAATTACTTAAACAAGGCGCCAGCTTTGTAATTCACCCACTAGTAGAGGCAGGAAATCGGCTCGCCAAGCAAATAATGGCAGATTCACTTAGCCGTTAATCCCGTCAAATCCGATAGCGTGTTTATTTATTTAACAGCCTTTGCTCCATTTCCTGTATTTGGCGTTGCAATAACGCCAAACTGTTTTGAGTCTGTTTCAGCTGTTCAGTCAAGGCTTCAAAATGAATTTGAAAATATCGCGAAGATGGAAATTTCTGCGCAGATTTTTCCGAAGGCTCTACCGTACTTGGTCCTAAAAAAGCCCTTTCAATACCGTATTGTTTTTGCATGATTCTGTTCCTAGAGATGAATTATTTAATTTTTTAATTATTCGACTTGGATTGTAGGGTCGAATTAGTTCGGCCTGATCACTAGCTTTCAGCCTGACAAGTCGAATCACTTTGACCCTACAGATTTATTTTTTAGTTGCCGAACCGTTAGACCAATAATGCGCAAGCAGTCCAAAACCAATCAGCACAATAGCGGCTAAGGCAGAGCCTGGTCGCATGGCTAACGCGGCAACCGCGATGCCAATCGTCGCCGCTAAAAATATTAAAGCAGCAATCAATTGCAAATATCTTAATGATGGTGCTGGGTTGTTAAATGCTTGTTTTAGCCAGCCTATCACTACCGAGCCAGCCGATAAACTCAACATTACGCCAGCAAATTCCAGTAATTCCCGAAGCCCAGCACTCCACACCACCATCATACAAAGTAGCGTTTGTGCCAATACCGCTATCCGCGGATGCTCACCGTGCAATTGCCCCATAAACTTCGGTAAAGCCCCATCATTTGCCATCTGGGCATAAACCCGCGGTCCGCTGAGTAACATTGATGATGCCGAGGTCATCAAAGCCAGCGCAATTAAGCCGCTTAATGCCTGTTCCGCACCAATACCCCCCAAAGCTCTAGCGGCCGCCGCACCCGATTCTGCTACACCGCGAATTTCCAATTGCGGAGCACCATACAAAATCACCGCACTGACCCCTAAATACAGGACAATCACTAGCCCAGTACCGGTGTAAAGCGCTCGTTTTACCGTTGCGCCGCCACCATCGACTTCGCTAGTGACATAGACCGCTGCATTCCAGCCTGAATAGGCAAACGAAATCCACACTAAAGACCCTGCAAACGCCATCAAGGAAAAGCTGTTTGATTCAATCGCGGGGGCAGTTACGATGGCCTCAGATACATGCGGCACACCAAAAACCATAAACACCATAATCGCGATGACTTTGATTAATACCGCCAAATTCTGGAATTTAACCCCCACCTTTGGCGCTGCCGCATGTAATAAACCCAACAGTACGATTAACGCCGTCGCCAGCCAGGGCAGGCCATTGTCAATGGGCATGACACGCGCCAAATACAGTTGTGCGCCTAATGCGGCAGCGGCAATCGGTGAAGTAAAGCCAGCCACCAATGACACCCAACCCGCCACCGTCCCCAATGCGGGGTGCAGTGTTTCGCGCAGAAATGCATACTCACCACCGGATTGAGGAAATCGTGCCGCTAAATCGGCATAAATCGCTACACCACACAAGGCATAAACACCGCCCACCAGCCACGCCAACATCACGTAAGCCGGGGAACCTAAATCTGCCAATGCAAAGCCCGAAGTAGTAAAGACGCCGGTACCAATCGTATTGGCAATCACCAAGGCAATAGCGCCTCGATAATCCAGCAAACTAGCGGTTTGCTTGGCCATTACTTAGCCCTTTTTTGCAGAATGGCAATGTACTGTCTAGGCAAAAATTCTTTGGTTTCCTGTAAGTCATAGCCGGCTTGTTTCAACTCTGCCATCGCTGTATCAAATGCGACCAAGCGCATTTTCGGTGGTGTGTCGCTGGAATTTATCCGCCAATCAACGATCACTAATCGGCCATCATCTTTTAATGACTGCTGTAGCTTGCTGAAATAATCAACGCGGTTCTCAATCAGGTGATAAGCATTGACGAACAACAACACATCAACGGCTTCCGGCAGATTAGGACTCTCAAAACTCGCTTGAACAGGATGGATATTGGCTAAGTTTTCGTGTTTGGCTCGTTCGCCTAAATAACGCACCATATCCGGCTCAAGATCCGCGGAAAATACCTTGCCTTCTGGTACACGTTTGGCAATCCGGCTACTGAAATAACCGGTACCAGCACCAATATCAGCGACTAAAGCATCACTGGCTAAATCTAATTCATCCAACACTTTTTCAGGTTGTTGCCAAGCTTCACGATCGGCGCTATCGAAATGTTTGGCTGATTTTTCAGCATCGGCAAAGCGCATTTTATGCTCACCGGCCATCCGCATATCACCATGAGCGGCTTGAGCTTCATTGGTTTTTTGGAAGACGACAAAATATTGTTTCGGCAACAATTCATGACTTTCTACCGGCTTATAACCGGCAGCAGCGAGCTCTTGATTAACCTGCTCAATTAAAACAATATGCTCTTTAGGTGGCGTACCTGGGCCTGCTTTGTTGAAATCAATCAAAGCCAAACGACCATCGGCTTTTAGCGAATCGCGTAGCTTGCTGAAATATTCGACCCGATTGCCAATATGGTGATAGGCATCAACCAGCAAAATCACATCGACCGCTTCCGGCAAATTCGGGCTAGTAGCGCTGGCTTGTATTGGGATGAGGTTGCCGATTTTTTCGCGTTTAGCACGTTGATCCAGATATTGCACCATGTCTGGCTCAGCGTCGACAGCAAAGACTTTGCCTTGCGGTACGCGTTTGGCAATTCGGCTACTGAAATAGCCAGTACCCGCGCCAATATCAGCGACTAAACTATTCGCAGACAGCTTCAATGCGTCTAACACCTGCTCTGGTTTTTGCCAGCTATCGCGTTCTGGATTATCAAATTGTTTAGCCCATTTTTCAGCATCAGCAAAGCTATGATGATAAGCACCATCACCATGGCCTTTGTGCTGCCCCATGTGCATTTTATGTTCAGCCGCCATCTCGCCCATCATTTCCGCTACCGCAATATTGCCACTGACAAGTAGCAAAATCGCCGCTATTACTAAGTTATTTTTACGCATTTTTATTCCCCTCTTAATTTTTTTATCGACTTATATGATAAATACCAATAATCGTTAGCACTAAAGCAGATAACAAACTAACCACGCCTAGTGCGATCACTATCCAAATCGCCATGCTTAATCTCCGCTGTTAGTTTGATTCGCTGTGTTTAACATTGGGTATTGCTTGAACTTGACCCGCTTAATCGCTTTTTGGCGTTCGACTTTCAGCCACATCCACAAGCCCGTTAACGATAAAGACGCTAAAACCAAACCGAGAAGATTGCTCCAAATCATTTCGCCTATGCCTTTACCAAACCAGTAAGCACCGGAATGGATTTCACGCATAAATTGATGCAAGGCAACCCGCGGATTGTCTAACGGCGGCATCGCGCTGTTAGCCATTAAAGCGTTTTGATAGGGTTGCCATTGCTGACCATCACGACTCACCATTGGTTTACCGTCGGCCATATCGCCTCGTCCACCAGCAATCGCCAATACTTGACCATTAGCTAAGCTAGACAATTGACGAACACGGCCTTTTAACAAGCTCTTCCATTGCCCATCAGCTTGTGACCAAACCGCCATTTTGGTAGCCACAATCGGCAAAGCACTGCCTTGTAAAGCCGCTAAACCGACAATTTCTTGTCCAACAAAATCGGTGACAGCTGTGATTTGTTGATCTTTGATTTGAGTTAAACCTTGCGCATTGCCCAACCAAATCGCACCGTCGCTGGTTTCCAAATAAGCGGTGATGGGTAAATGTTCGGGAATCGATTCTGAGCCCAGCCAAGACATAGGCACATCAATATTGCCGATGCTACGCATGGAAATTAAGCTGCCGGTGATTGCCATCAACGCCATCGGAATGGCCAAAATAATCCCAATCCAAAGATGAATCCGGCGGGCAGTCCATGATTTTGATTTACTAGCCATCTGCTTTTCCTAGAAAGAACTAATAAATTCGATACCAACAACACGGCCTACATCTTGAACACCGGAGCTGGTTTCAAATCGTTCGTCGGTTAGGTTTTGACCGTAGACGGTAGCGGTTAAAGGAAATTGGGCTAATTTGAAATCATGACCTAGACCAAAGTCATAGCGGGTGTAGCCGCCGGACCAAACACCAGCGTCATTTTGAGAACCTTTATATTTAGGCAGATATTTGAAAGCGCCTGTCAGATTGAAATTTTCACCTAATATCTCAAAACCATGACGGAAAGACATATCAATTTGATTACGAGGCGTTGTACCTAATGCAGCATTGTTTAATTTGGTATAACTGGTCCAGCCAAAACGATAATTGGTATTCAAGCCAATATTGCCGGTAGAAATTAACTCGATACCATCTCGAACAGTATTGGACTGCGAATAACAGGACTCGAAAGGTGTAATATTATTGATAACTGTTGCCGTTAAATCAGCTCGTTGACAATTAACTCGACCTGTTAGGTTTGCTGGTGTTGGTCTAATATTGTAACTATAGCCATACAAATTCAGCTCATTTTGCGCATCTCTATGAAAATAATTAAACGAAGGATTAAACCAAGAAGCAACTTGACCCTGAATGCCGATTTCAGCCTTAATTTGGTGTTGTTCATTGAGCACTGTTCCAGGAGTTACATTCATTCCAGATGATGCAACTGTAGTTTCACCATATCGCCCTATCAGTTTCCAACCTTTTATAAATTCATAAGCAGAACCAAGGCTAAACATTGTGGCAACGGGTAATGTTTGATTAGCTATTTTTAGCTGTGTGATACCGTTACCCGCAATTTGTCTGACTGAAGATGGAAAATAGTTAATGCCTTGAATAACGTCAACTCTGTCACCTCGGTAACTACCATCCAAAGTCAATTTGTCATCAAACAGTTTCTGCTCAATCTGGGCAAACCAGCCTAAAGTATCCTCATCTCTAGGAACACCTTCATAATAGTTTTGACCATTCGGAGCACGCCAGTTCATAAAATCACCACCCAACATAATTCGGGTTTTATCGATGTCCATGTTGTGGCGCACATTCAAATGCGTTACTTCATTAACGTTTTCAACCGAACCGGTTCCCGCATTTAGATGTTGCTTATTGGTGCTATGTGATGCGCTAACTAAAGTGGTGTGAATATCGTTCCAAGTATAACTAGCATTTAAAGCATAAATTTCCGTTCTACTGGGATCCATATACCAACTGTTCGCTCCAGTTCCATGTATATTGGCATTTGGAATACCCCAAGAGCTTTCATCTTTAAACGCCATTAAATCGACTAATAAACCGTTACC
>JBEGMT010000160.1:0-5845 GCA_041182925.1 Pseudomonadota bacterium
ATTGGTTTCATGTCAATTAGCTGGGTACTTGTAAAACACTTTATTGCAAACTAATCATTGACTCAGCCTACTTATTTTTTACCCTTATCACCCTGCAAAATATTCGAGCATAAAATCAACAAAAGCAGTTAATTTTGCGGGGTAATAACGGCGCTGTAAGTAAGTGGCGTAAATTGCCAACGCTGGGCGGTGATAATCTCGCAAAATTTCGACTAACTCACCACTTTGCAGATAAGGTGCAACGGATAATTTCGGCGCTCGAACTATCCCCATCCCCATTGCCGCCGCTTCTGACAAAGCGCGACCATTGTTAGATGCCATTTGCCAATCCACCTGGACTTTTTTCACTTCGCCTGCAACGTTAAACAACCAGTGATCACCATGCGGTGTGTCCACGTAATGCAAGCATCGGTGGTGCGCTAATTCATCAACGGTTTGCGGAATACCATTTTCTTGTAGATAGCGAGGTGAAGCGTAAGTACAGAGCTCGGTTTCCGCGATTTTGCGAGCCACCACACCAGGATCAAGCGCATCAGTAACTAACAAGGAAATATCAAAACTGCCAATTCGCAAATTGGGCGGTTTGTTGTCCAAGGTCATCAAGACTTTGACTTCGGGATATTGACGTAAAAACTTCTCAATCACCGGCACCATATACATACCACCAAAATCAATCGGGGCGCTAATGTTGATATGGCCTTTAATCCGTTCTGACATCTGGGCGGTTGAGGCTTCCAGGTCGGCCAAATCTTCTAATAATTGCCGACTACGGTTGTAATAAGCTTCACCAGCGCTGGTCAGGCTCAAACTACGCGTGGTTCTATTAAGCAACATTACGCCCAGCGAGGCTTCTAACTGCGCCATGTATTTGCTAATCATCATGTTGGAACATTTCAGCTCTTTGGCAACCGCTGAAAAAGTGCCCAGTTCGACGATGCGGCAAAACACCTGCATATTATTGAATTTATCCATGATGACTATGACACAAACAGATAGCGTTTTAAGGCAGTTGCAATCAATACAGCCAATTATTAACTAATAAGAAATAATTCATCAATGAGTAACTATATTGTCAATAGCAAGAACAACAACTAAACTACACCCAACTTAAAGAGATTAATTTGAAAAGAGGAAAAGAAGATGAACGAATCAAACAAATATAGAGATATCACCACTGGCTTACTGTTTGTAACAGGTATTTTTGGCTTTGTATCTGGCGCATTTATCATCTCCACCACCTTGTTTGGTGCCGCCTCTTTGATCAGCAATTTGGACTTCGCAGATTCTGTCGAAGCCTAAGCTTTTAAGCGTTATCGTTGTACCTCCTTGTTAAGCAAGCAGTTTTCATAGTACTGCATACTCCAGCCCCACAGTTTGCTCAAATTGTGGGGCTTTTTTATGCGACGATTATTTACTTTTAACGTTGCCGCCATGCAAACCGCATTCTTTTTTAGCGGCATCTTCCCACCACCAGCGCCCTGCTCTTTCATGCTGATTCGGTAACACCGTACGAGTACAAGGTTCACAACCGATACTGATAAAGCCTTGGTGATGCAAACTGTTGAACGGTACTTGATAAGCTTCGATGTAATCCCAAACTTGCGCCGAGCTCCAATTAAGCAAAGGGTTAAATTTAATCAATGGCTTATCGGCAGTTGAAAATGCACTGTCTAATTGCACTTCAGGAATATCACCACGGGTATCAAGGCTTTGGTCTTTACGTTGACCGGTAATCCAGGCATCTAATCCCGCCAATTGGCGACGCAACGGCTCTACTTTACGAATGCTGCAGCATTGTTGATGACCGTCTTCATAAAAACTGAACAAACCTTTTTGTTTAACAAAAGCATCCAATTGCTCACGATCTGGGCTTAATACCTCAATCTCAATTTGATAATGCTTACGGACTTGTTCGATAAAACGATAGGTTTCAGGATGTAATCGACCAGTATCCAAACAAAACACTTGCACCGATTTACCCAGTTGCAAAGCCATGTCGATTAACACCACATCTTCAGCTCCGCTAAACGAAATTGCGATGTTGTCAAAATTGGCGAAGGCAGTTTTTAAAATAGTGCGGGGATTTTTGCCATGCAATTCGGTTTGCGCGGCGCTTAGGTCAAATGCAATCATGATGTTAGCTTTGGGCGAAGTATTGGGTTAAGAAATCGTCGAAACTCAGCTGGTCATTGGCTTCGATTTCACGTTGTTTCTGCTGAGAATTGCTGACTTGGATTTCAAATGCGTGCAATAGATCGGGCGCCAACGGCTGAGCTTTAAAATATTGCTTATGCAACGCTGAAGTATTGGTGGCAAAACAGCCAAACTCTTGGATGTTTTCTTTCATGCAAGCCAGAATTTTTGCCGATGGGGTTAAGGCTGGATTTTTGACCACCGCAAACTGTTGTTGCAAGGCTAATTGATAGGGTTTATCGATACTACCTTGATCTAACAATGCACAAATCGGCTGCATAGCGGTCAAAATTTGGTTAGCCCAAGCTTGCAAACTGATTAGTTCACCATTTTTATTAAGCATCAACCCCGGCTTGCGACCTTGATTCGCCACTAATAATTGGTTGCTGTTATTGATTTGGAACTCAACATTGGCTTGCGCTGGGCTGTCGTTTAACAAACAACTCAACAAAAACGCTTCGATAAAACGCGCTGTGCTTTCGTCAATACCAATCGGGTTAAACAAATTCAAATCCAGCGAACGCATCTCGACATACAAAACACCGCGACGTTTGAGCGCCAAAGTGGGCTTTTCACCGGATTTGGCGATTTGTTTAGGTCGCATGGTGCTATAAAACTCGTTTTCGATTTGCAGAATATTGGCGTTGAGCTGCTGATATTCACCATCGACTTTAACCCCAATCGCTTGATATTCAGGATACGGGGTATTAATCGCCGCACTCAAGCTGTCAACATAACCATCCAGCGAGTTGTAATCAATTTTTAAACCAGCCTGATTTTTACTTTTATAACCAATATCACTCATCCGCAATGAAGTCGCATAAGGGTGATAAACGGTATGTTCATCAAACGCCTCAAACTCTTGCATTAATTGCGGACGACTGTTGAAAAAGCTTTTGCAGATTGCTGGTGAAGCACCGAACAAATACAACATCAACCAACCTTGACGCTGAAAATTACGAATCAAGCCAAAATAAGCTTCAGAAATAAACCCATCCAGACTGCTGTCGTTACCGCTGTGTTGATGCAATATCGGCCACAAGGCTTCGGGAACCGAGTAATTAAAATGAATCCCAGCAATTGCTTGCATAGTGCGACCATAACGATGCCACAAGCCTTTGCGATAAACGTGCTTCATTTTGCCGATATTCGACGAACCGTACTCAGCAATCGGTACACTTAAATCACCTTCAATGCCACAAGGCATACTGGTTGCCAGCAACATTTCATCGTTCAAATGCGGATAAACGAATTGGTGAATCTGGTGCATATAAGCCAAGGTTTCCTTTATCTCGGCAAACGGTGGCGTGATAAATTCCAGCAAAGATTCCGAATAATCGGTAGTGATATAAGGATGAGTTAACGCAGAACCTAATGCTTCGGGATGTGGGGTTTGTGCAATATCGCCTTGAGTGCTAATCCGCAGACTTTCTTTTTCAATGCCTTTTAAGCCTTGTTTGAGCAGATGCTGCTGCTGATTATCGATAATGCTTTGTAAACGGCTGGGTAAATCGTTGTGTGTATTATTCATTGTGGTGGACATTTCCGCCCTTAGAGATTCCAACATAATCGAGCATTATACGGACTGAGGGCGGTTTTGAGGAATTTGACGGTTTAAATCTGATTCAACAGCGCTAATTCACTGGGATGCGGCAGCATGTAGTAAGAGGCGTCGATAAATGGATCTGGTTCGCGGCGAAAATGGTGGCGGAGCAAAGTTAGCGGCACGATCAACGGTAAATGGCCTAGGCGATAGCTTTCGATGGTTTCCACTAGCTCAAGTTTGGCATCACTATCGAGCTTGGTTTTTAAATAACCTTGAATATGCTGCAAAACATTGACGTGATTACCGCGAGTAGCGACGATTTTCAAACAGGCCATTAAATCGTGGATATAACGATCGGCTACCGCTTGCAAGGTATCTGGCTTGGCCTCGGCAACTAAACGACCTAAATCGCGCGCCAAGTTTTGATTATGGCTCATGGCGATTAACTTATGACGGCTATGAAAAACCATTAAGCCATGGGTAGTTAACGGTTGCTGACACATCTGCTTCCAACGCTGCAAGACGAACACCCGTTGGATAAAGTTTTCTCGCAGACTGGGATCACCTAATCTGCCTTCTTCTTCAATCGGTAAAGCCGGAAAATTATGTTTTAAATAAGCCGCGAAAACACCGGTGCCTTGCTTGGCAGCTATATCGTTTTTGTAGACTTTAACCCGTTCCATGCCGCAGCTGGGCGAGTCTTTTTTTAATATGTAGCCACACAAATCGCCTAACCAAGCGGCTTGTTGTTCAGCGGTTTTTTGCAATTGTTCGGTAAAATCCAAGCTGTGATCTTTGACGCCAACACAACGAATACCCTGCTCAGTTTCGCGCAATTGTATCGCCGGGCGCGGCACCCCCATTCCACTAGCAAACTCAGGACAAAACGAACGAAACTCAAAGTACTGGCCCAAAGTGCGTTCGATATAGCTGTGATATTTATGCGCCCCGTCATAGCGAACCAATTCGCCCAACAGGCAACTACTAATACCAACTTTAATTTTTTCCATCTAAATTTTCCTGATTTGCCAATCTCGCTTAAACGCAATCACCCCATTGGGTAATCATCTGCTGGCAGTTAAATAAAATCTGCGGGTAATATTCCATAATCACCCAACGCAAGCCAAATTCAAAATAGGCCGCCACCGTCATAAATCGCGCGGCTACCGCCCAAATTTTGAATCGACATTTATCTGAACAGCGCCAAACCGCACCGGTCCAGTAAATCAACGGCATCGCCAGAATGATGTGCATGGTCACCCAACTGGCAACCGTAAAGTCACCTTCATCAATCAAGTAGTCGATATAAAACAATGTGCCATTCAATAAAATGAAGAACGGCCAAAATGCATCTTTTAATCGCAAATTGCCTAACCAACTAGCTTGCAAGTAGTAATACAAACTTTGCGGCACCAAAAACTCCCAATAATCGGAAGGCTTTGGCGTGACTAACTCAATCATTAGCCATAAAGCTAGGCCAACGCCTAAAGCTTCTAGCTGACTGATAAATGAGGTAAAAGTGAATAATAAAGACAGACTATTGATTAACATCGGGGAACCTTATCAATCCAATCTTGTTAAGCCACTGATGATTTAATTTACATCAGCGGCTTAACTTTAAGAGATTATTTGAAAATCAGGATACCGCGAGATTTTCAGTTGTCTGGTTTTTTTCGATGGTTTCGATGGATAACGGCAACTCGGGCTCTTCAGTTGGCTCGGGTGGCGCCAACTTTTTACCAGCCATTAAGTCATCGATTTGGTACTTATCAATAGTTTCCCAATCCAATAAGGCATGGGCCATGTTGTGCATGATTTCGATGTTGTCAGTCAAAATCTGTTTGGCTCTTTCATAATTGACATCAATCATTTTGCGGATTTCTTCATCAATCAATTGCGCCATTTGCTCAGACATTGGTTTCGCTTGGGCGCCCATATAACCACCTTCGCTATCACCGTAATCCATCGGGCCTAAACGCTCAGAGAAGCCCCATTTGGTAATCATGTTGCGTGCCAATTGGGTCGCTCTTTGGATGTCGTTGGAAGCACCGGTAGTGACTTTGTTTTTACCGTAAATCATCTCTTCCGCCACTCGACCACCAAACA
>JBEGMT010000161.1:0-5069 GCA_041182925.1 Pseudomonadota bacterium
CGGAATACGAGATTAGGTCCAGTCTCGTGGGCTCGAGATGTGTATAAGAGACAGGATGGTATAAAGGCTGTAATACAAATAAGTTCTGTCTTTTAAGGAAAAATACAACAGCAAGTTATACAGCGCTAAAGCCAAAACCCCTCCGTAGTAGAGAAATTGGAGCATATAATCTTTTTGACTGTCGGCAATAAATTGATCAGCCTGCCAAATCGCCAACGGCACCGTCAAAGCATCTTCTGACTGAATCCGTAGATAAAAAAATTGCTCTTGTGTAGTTAGTTGGATTGGAAACGCATAAAAGCGATTAGGAATGGGATGAGAGCTAAACGGATAAGCACTACCAGTAATCACCGGCGCTTTACCTGGTGCATAAAATTCGATTCTATCGATGTAAATATACATCAACTCCAACACTGCATTCGCTGCCAATTCAGGCGAACGCTTTAAAGGCAACCGTAACCAATAACTGGCACTGGAATAACCAAAATTAATATCGCGACCGCTGATCGATGCTGGCTTAAAGCCCGCTGTCAGCTTTGAATCGGTCAATATTGCTTCCAGCGTTAATTGTCCGCTGCTGTCTTCAAGATATTCAACCGCTGGCGCAAGATTCAACGCATCCATTCCACTCTGTAACTCAATCGCCACCGCATGAACAGACCGACTGCTAATTAACACCAACAATAGCAATTTCAAGCCTGATTTTTGAAACGGCATAAACACAGATCGTGCGGGAAATGGAATCAATAAATGTCGCATTTGGTCGGATTTAGTCGGGAACGGGATGTATATTTAAAACAACACTATGTCTAAAATAACACAACATTTTTACGATTTTTAACAATTATCAAAACAACGCCTAGGCATAGCTTTGATTCTGCATTTTCCTGACAAAGTCATCAACGCAAAAAAGGTGGACGAGCAATGAACAAAAATATTTTCAAACTGGTTTTTAACAAAAACCTTGGCGCACTAGTTGTGGCATCCGAATTAGCAACGAACAGCGTTGGTCGAGGCCAATCAAGCACTAAACGTAGCAAAAAACTAGCTAGTTTAGCGAAAGCACTGCCGTTGACGATGCTGTTAGGTTCTGCGGGTTACATATCGAATGTTTATGCGGGACAAACAGTCTCGTTTAATGGTTTTGATTTTAAAGTCCCTGACTCGGTTAATTCGAATTATGTTGAATCAAATGTGAATACATATGATTTCTTTAAAGTTGATGGTGCAACTGTTAGAGAATATTTGGTTCTTTATACCGATTTCAATGCTGGTTATCAAATTTCCTCCACAGCTTCTGCCTCTTCTAAATTTAATTTTGTCATGGATAGTAAGGATAAATCCTTTTATAATGATGCTTTTTTAAATCCCTATTACTTTGTGGGTAATAATAAAACAACGATTTCATTAGATGAGACAACAAAGTTTTCGTTTGATTTAAACCGAGACGATGTTTTTGGTTTTGGTTTTGATATTATGCAGCAATCTAATTATGGCGGTGGTTATCTATACTTTTATCAAGTTGGAAAAACAACGTTATCTCTTTCTGATCTTAATAATACAAATATCCCATTCGTTTTTGATGGTGAAACTCTAACTCTTAGCAATAACGAAGAGTCTGCAAGCAACTTCACGATTAACCAAGGTGGAGCAACTTTAACACCTAGTCAAGGCACTAGCCAATTAACCGGTAAATTTACAGGTAATGGTGGTGTGACTGTTGACGGTACGGGTAGAGTTGAATTAACTGCTGATAACGATTACCAAGGTAAAACCACCGTTAACCAAGGCACCTTGGTTTTAACCGGTAACAACAACATTGCAGGTGGCATTCAGGTGAATGCCGGCGCCGAACTGGAAATCAACAATGCCAACGCTCTGGGTACCAGCCAACTGGATTTGGTGGGTAGTCAAACCCAATCGGCGAAATTATCGGTTACTCAAAATACAACCATTAACAACAACATCACCGTATCCGGCGACCCAACCTTCAATATCGCCCAAGGTACAACAACCACTATAAACAATCCGATTATCGATGGTATTCAGGCGGGTGATGTTGTCGTACAAGGCGGCGGTACCTTGGCACTTACAGCTGCGAATACTTATTCAGGCCCAACAACGATTGATGCCGGTTCCACCTTAGCTTTAGTGGGACAAAATGCTTCGATTGCCAATTCTCAGAATATAACCAATAACGGCACATTTGATATTAGCCAAGCGTCGCAACAAATTAACTTACAAGGTAACTTTACCAGCAGCAATAATAGCCTGCTGGTTATGACCAGCAACCAATTGTTGAATGTAACCGGCAACGCGACACTGGCTGGTGATTTAGGCTTTGGCGGTAATGCGCTCAGACCTTCTCGCTGGACTTTATTAACTGCGACCAATGGCATTACAGGCAAGTTTGCTAACATTCAGACCTTACAACCTTCACGTTTTGGCTATCTTTTAAACTATGACGCCAACAATGTTTACTTAACCTTAACCGCTAATGCCGCTGATACCCAAGCCGCTCTTCAAGCTAATGCTGCAGCACTGCAAGGCATTTACGCGATGCAAACCGGTACGATTAATAACAGCTTGACTTACGACTGTTCCTATTTCGATAAAAACGGTTTTTGCGTATCAACCGGTGGTCGTTACAGCAATGCCTCTAACTCACACGCTAATACCACTAGCGCGATGGTGATCGGTGGTTACCGGATTGATGAACATTTCCGTATCGGTGGTTATGTTGATCAAAACCTCTATAACACTGAAGCCGGTAGCATCGCATCATTACGGAGCAACACACCATTACTGGGCGTATTTGGTGTTTGGAACGAAAATCAGGATCAAACCGGCCTTGAGGCAAGGCTTGCCGCTGGTTATAACAACAGCAATATGGACATCAATCGCGTTGCGGTCGGCACATCAGAGCTAGGTTATGGCAAAGCTGGAGTCGATACTTTGTCAGGTTCAGGTACGCTAAGCTACGGCTTTAAAGTAGCGCCCAACTGGATTGCCTCGCCTTATTTGGGTGTGCGTCATACCACGGTGTCTACATCTGGTTATACCGAACAAGCTGACTTAATCTCACCATTAACTTATGCGGGTTTGAATCAAGAAAGCTTAACAGCGTTGGTGGGTTTACGTGCTTCAGGTAGATTGACTGACCAAGTTGGTTTACAAGGTAGTGCTGGCTTAGAACAAGATATGCACAACTATACCAGCCACTATACAGCCACTGGTTTAGATGGTTTGACCAGTATTGATTTCAGTCCAAATACCCAAAAAAGCCGCTTGGCGACTTCGTTTGGTGCGACTTATGACTTGGCCAAAGGTCACCGTTTAGGGTTGACCGGTATCTACAGACAAGAATCGTTCCAAAATATTGATACTAAAATGGCTTATTTGACTTACACAATGGGCTTCTAAGCTAACTCGCTCCCTCGATTAAAGCCTCGTTGATCATCCGATCTTCGGGGCTTTTTATTGCAAGGCGTTTTACTCATCGTTCCCGCGCTATGCGCCACTGCCATTAAGCTAAGGAAACAGACAAAATGTAGGGTCGAATTTATTCGAACTGTGAGCCTTGATTAGAGCCCAAAGGCGAATAAATTAGCCCCTACAATTGCTAACTTAAATGGCAGTGACGCTGTGCTTGGGAACGATAAAATAGTTTGGCTGTTTTAAACCTAACTTTATAACTAATTTCAATGAAATCAATTATTGTCAGACTGCTACTAAGCTGCTTGTTACTAACCCCTTCTGTCGCTTGGTCTATGCAAATCTTTGTCAAAACCCTAACCGGCAAAACCATTACTTTGGATGTCGAACCTTCTGACACAATTGAAAATATTAAAGCGAAAATTCAGGATAAAGAAGGGATTCCGCCAGATCAACAGCGCTTGATTTTTGCTGGCAAACAGCTGGAAGATGGCCGTACCCTGTCTGATTACAACATTCAAAAAGAAAGCACTTTACATTTGGTATTAAGGCTTAGAACAACCGATACCGCTCTGGATAAAACTGTTCAAGCTCAAATAATAGCGCAAGCTTTTGCGCTGCAGCGTTTTAGTCATCAGCAAATTAATCATATCCAAGACCATTTAGCGACGCTTAATCAATCCAATCAAATCTCAAAATTTTCATTGTGGACCAGCGGTAATTTTGATTTTGGTACATTTGATGCCAGTGGCAATAAAAATAAATTTAATTCACAAGGCACAACAGCCGGTATTGACTATCAATGGCGTGGCGATTCTGTGCTTGGTGTTGCGTTTGGTTACGGTAACGACCATACCAAAATCGATGATTTAGGCAGCAAAACCCAATCCCGTCAGACTAGCGGTAGTTTTTATGCCAGCTATCAACCGTTTAAAGATTGGTTTGTTAATGGTTTAGCGGGATATGGCGATGTGGCTTTTGAAAATAGTCGATATTCGGCAAGCGATAACCAGTTAATTCTGGGTAACCGCAGCGGTCATGTTGCCTTTGGTAACTTATCGATCAGCAATTTATTTCAAGCGGGCGGTTTGAAAATAGCCCCCTCGGTTAGCGGCAGTATTATTTCTGGGCAACTGAATGCTTATAGTGAAAATGGCTCCAATTCGGCATTAGGTTTTGATCAAGCCAATGTTAGTTTTAAGTCGATCGCTGGCGGTATTAAAAGCTTTTACGATTTTTATCTTGAATCCGGCACCCTCACGCCAGCTTTGAATGTTCAATATTCACACAGCTTCGACACCCGCATTTTGCAAACCATTTACAGTTTAAACACCGCTAATCAGTTGTATAGCTTAAACGCTAACGGCATGCCAATTGATATGGGCTCATTTGATGCCAGTATTAGTTATAAAACCAGCAAAGGGGTTTATCTTCATGCAGGGTATTTGGGAACCTTAGGTTCATCTGCTTACCAAAACAACGCGATTAAAATTGGTTTGAGTTTAGCTTGGTAAAAGCGCTGTTTCTCTAACGATGCGATGCCCGAATTTTATCGTTCCCACGTACAGCGTCACTGCCATTAAGTTAAGCAATTGTAGGGGCGAATTTATTCGCCTTTGGGCTCTCATCAAGGC
>JBEGMT010000162.1:0-5406 GCA_041182925.1 Pseudomonadota bacterium
CTTGTCCACCGACCTGATTGACATACACCAACGGCAAACCGGCTTGTTTGACCTGTTCGCCAATAATCTCTTCGCGTTGATGTACTTTGCCAGCATGGAACGGCGAAGCATTCAGCGCCAAAATAATCTCAGCACCGGCTTCACGGTTACGGGCAATAATCCCCGCTTGCCAAATATCTTCACAAATCGTCAGCGCCAGCTGGGTGTTTTTCACCTCAAGCAAGCACAGCTGATGACCGGCATTGAAATAGCGCTGCTCATCAAACACGCCATAATTCGGCAAGGCTTGTTTGTGATATTCAGCGATCACTTGACCGTTGGACAATGCCAAAGCACTGTTATACAAGCGTTTGCCATGTTGTTGAGGATAACCAATCACCGCCAATATGCCGTCTGTATGCAACTTGATTTCATCCACTGCGCGTTGGGCTTGGTGAATAAAATCAGGCCGCAACAGTAAATCTTCCGGTGGATAACCGGTAACCGATAATTCCGGAAACACCACCACATCGGCTTGCTGCTGTTTCGCTTCGGCGATGGCGGCAATGATTTTGGCGGTGTTGGTTTTTATATCAGCAACTGAAAAATTCAGCTGCGCTAAAGCAATTTTGATCGACATGGTTTTATTTTAAAAACTAATAAAGTTTCGCATTGCGAAGCTGTTTTAATGTCGGTTCTCGCACCGACAGGCGAGTTACTTTCTTTTGCGTGGCCAAAAGAAAGTAACCAAAGAAAAAGCCACCCGACCGCCGCTTATATCCTGCGATCCAAAGCTTTTGCTGGGGGTTGGCAAAAGGGGCTTCCTGCCCCTTTGCCAACTTGCCGCATCCATGCGGCAACCCTAACGGGCTGATCCCAGTAAACGCTTCGGTGCTCGGCGCGGCAGACGGGAACACAATGCCCACCCCATAGCATGTTAATGAATTTTGATTATCAAATTAGGCGAAGCGCACGGGCAAAAAACACCCGTTTAGTGGTTAAACCGGACAAAATTGAAGTAGTTGCGCCAGCGCATGTTTCGGAAAAACAGATTAAAGCCTTTGTTGCCCAACATCAGGATTGGCTGCGTCAGGCTGTGCAACGGGTAACCGACAAAGCCACTACCAATAGTCTGGCACCAAGCGAATATCGGCATGGAGTTTTGGTGCCGTTTCAAGATAGCCGATTGTTATTAAACGTCAGCTTTCATTCCGCCAAAACTTTAAAAATCCATCACTTAGTCAACGAGGATAAATTGCTGGTCAAATTGCCGATTAGCCTGGCGCCCGAACAACATTCTGACAATATTCGTCATGTTTTAAGCCACTGGATGAAATGCCAAGCCCAACAACAAGCGCAGTTATTGATTGAAAAACACGCGCCACGTTTTGGCTTGCATCCGCGCAGTTTGCGAATCAAAACCCAAAAAAGCCGCTGGGGAAGTTGTGGGCCGAATAACGACATCAATCTGAATTGGTTGCTGATGTTAGGGCCAGCTGCGGCTTTGGAATATGTGGTGGTTCATGAGTTATGCCACATCAAACACAAAAATCATTCCGCAGCGTTTTGGCAATTAGTCGCCGAACATTTGCCAAATTATCAACAACAGCGCCATTGGCTGAAACAACACGGCGCCCGAGTTATGCAAGGACTTTAATGTTAAAAAAATACGGATTGTATTTACTGTTCACGGTAGTGATTTTTGCCGGTCAATTTTTGCGTAGCAGCAATTTAGTCACCGGCACACCGCCAGTAATTGCTCAAACCACTCTGCAAAATCAAGCCGCCCTCGCCTCGATTAGCCAAGGGCCTGCGGTGATTTATTTCTGGGCAGAATGGTGTGGCGTCTGTCGCTTGATGCAAAGCGCGATTTCGGCGATTAACCCCGATTATCCGCTATTAACTGTAGCGCTGCGTTCAGGCGATGATGCCGAAGTTAAGGCGTATTTACAGAGCAAACAATTAAGCTGGCAAGTGGTCAACGACCAACAAGGCTTAATCGCCAATACTTACGGGGTAAGCGCAGTACCAGCGGTATTTTTTACCGACAACGACGGTAAAATCGTTTTCACCACTACTGGCTATACCAGCGAATTAGGCTTACGTTTGAGGGTTTGGTTGGCGGCTTGGCTGTAAAAAATACTGCAATATCCACAATTGCCGTGTATCTTTTCCACTGCGCCCAGTTTTAGGGCGTTTTATTTCTTCATTAAACAAACAATTACGGATTAATTATGTGTTTTAGTGCCAATATGTCTTTAGGCTTGGGAGTTGCCGGCCTTATCGCATCTAGCATCACTTATCTTGATAAAAACGAACCATTTTGGGTTAGGGTCGCCAGAGCTTATGCCATCTTTCATTTTTCCTTGATGGAGCTGATTCAATATTTTGCGTATCCGGTCGCTGATCAATGCGGCTACGGGACCAATTTATTTCTCAGCGAACTTTCGACTTACCATATTTGCTTACAGGCGTTTGCGATTATGCCGGCCCTCGCCACCTACTCGACCGATCCTAATGCGCTGAAAAAAGCCACTTGGGTCGGTGGAATCTTAAGCGGCTTATTCATTATCTGTAGCTTTCTGCCGAAGGAATGGCAGTTGTTCGGTCTGGATGCCAATTTTATTGGTGATAAAGTCGCTTGCTTATTCATGGGCATTTACCACATCGGCTACGCGATCCCCAGCGCCTTTGGCTTATTCGTGACTCACGGCTCGCTGTTTGGCTTAGCACTAAGCGGTTTTGTCTGGAAAAACAACTGGCGAATTGCTTCTTATCATTTTGTGATGGCGATTTTCACCTTATTCGTACCGCAGTGGTTTTTTGGGGTGAGTACCGGTGAAGCGGCGGCGATGTATTGTTTTTATTCGATTCCAATTACCGCGAGTTTTATGCCGGTTTTTAAACGGATTTTTACGCCGAAACAGGAATTGGCATTGGTCTAAGATGTAACGCCAAATAAGCGCAGAGTTTCGAGCGCTGCGCTTATTCGGCCAAGTCTTAATCTTGGCTTTGCCAAGGGTTAACGATCTGTACGCCTGTCATGACAAAATCAGCGGCATTACGAGTCACCACAACCATGCTATGCACTAGAGCGGTTGCAGCAATCAAAGTATCTCGCTCGGCTCGTGGATCGGGTACATGAAGTTTGGCACAGCATTGAGCCACCGCAATATCAACAGGCAATACTCGCTCAGAAAATGCAGGAATGACTTGTTGATTTAACCATTTCCTAAGCTGTGCACCTTGAACAGCATCACGACGCTCAACCAGTAATACACCAGTTTCCAGTTCTAAAATACTAATCGCTGATAAGAACATTTGGTTAGTCGGTATCCGATTTGCCCAAGCCATGACGTTTGTATCCGCTTTACCAGTTTTGGCTTTGCGTAATTCAGAAATGACATTAGTGTCTAAAACATACATCAGCTTAAATCCGCTGGACGAAATAGGCTCTCAGCACGCGGCGGTTCAAACTCAATCAACTCGGCGTCAGCCATCGCTAACAAATCAATCAGATTAGCCTGCTGACCACTTAATTTTTGATAATCGGTAATGGTTAATAACACATGCGCTGGACGGCCACGATCAGTAATAAACACAGGGCCATTTTTAGCCGCTTGCTTGGCTCTGCCGGTATCATGGTTAAATTCGCGGCTGGATAATGTAGTAATCGACATAGGAAACCCTCTTAAGCAAGACAATGTAGCAACATTACTACAATAATATTAGCTGAGCAATTTTCCGACATAAAAAAACCGGCCTAAGCCGGTTTTTTATTGCCAATAGCAAATGCCGTTTATGGCATATACATACCGCCATTAACATGCAAAGTTTCGCCAGTGATGTAAGCCGCTTGCTCTGCCGCCAAGAACGATACCGCATGAGCGATTTCTTCTGCTTGGCCTAAACGACCCACCGCAATTGAGCCTAACAAAGCGTTTTTAATATCATCGCTTAATTCTTTGGTCATATCGGTATCAATGAAACCTGGGGCAACGGTATTAACGGTAATACCACGCGAGCCAACTTCTTTGGCCATTGATTTAGAAAAACCCACCATACCGGCTTTAGCCGCGGCGTAGTTGGCTTGACCAGCGTTGCCGGTTGAACCGACGACAGATGAAATATTGATGATACGACCATAACGAGCTTTCATCATGCCGCGCAATACCGCTTTGCTCATGCGGAAAATCGAAGTCAGATTGGTGTTGATGATGTCATCCCACTCGTCATCTTTCATACGCATCAACAAGTTATCGCGAGTGATACCGGCGTTATTGACTAATACCGCTGGGGTACCATATGCATCGCTAACGGTTTTGATAAATTCTTCAATCGACGCCGCATCAGCCACGTCCAATTTATAACCTTTGCCGTTATCAGCAAGATAAGCCGAAATCGCGTCTGCACCATTATCTGAAGTGGCAGTACCAACCACGAAAAAACCGTCGGCAACTAATTTTTCGGCGATTGCACGACCAATACCACGGCTTGCGCCGGTTACGATGGCAAGTTTTTTATCCATTTAACTGCTCCAAAACAGTGTTTAAAGATTCTGAATCAAAGATGGTGGCGTGAGTCGCGTCAGCGGCAATACGTTTGTTTAAGCCTAATAACACTTTGCCCGGACCGATTTCGACAAATTGGCTAACGCCTTGTTCGTGCATGTATTTAACACACTCAACCCAGCGTACCGGCATGAATAATTGCTGTTTTAAGGCCAAACGCAATTCATTGGCATCGGCATGAGTCTGTACATCGGCGTTGTGAACCAAGTTCACTTCCGGCTGTTTGACTTCGATGGCTTGTAATACGCTGTTTAATTGTTCAGAAGCCGCTGCCATCAAGCCACAATGGGAAGGAACGCTCACTGGCAATTTCAATACCCGTTTTGCGCCTTGGGCTTTAGCCGCTTCCATCGCTCGTTCAACCGCAGCAGTTTCACCGGCAATCACTACTTGGCCTGGGGCATTAAAGTTGGCTGCGGCAACAATGTCGCCATTAGCTGCTTCAGCACAAGCATCAATGACTTTTTGATCATCCAAGCCAATAATCGCCGCCATTGCACCCACACCGGCAGGCACGGCTTCTTGCATTAATCGGCCACGTTCGGCGACTAATTTAATCGCGTCTTCAAAAGCCATCGCCCCAGAGCAGACCAAGGCGGTGTATTCGCCCAAGCTATGTCCAGCCATCCAAGCCGGTCTAACTTCACTGTTTTCACACCAAACCCGCCAAACCGCAACACCGGCCGCTAACATCGCTGGCTGGGTATTTTGGGTTTGGTTTAAATCGCTATCAGGGCCGTTGGCGACTAATGCCCATAAATCAAAGCCCAATACGGCTGAAGCTTCAGCAAAGGTTTGTTTGACGACAGGATAAGTTTCAGCCAATTGCGACAACATGCCCACAGCTTGTGAGCCT
>JBEGMT010000163.1:0-3146 GCA_041182925.1 Pseudomonadota bacterium
AGAGATATTCGGGTGGAACGCTTAACCGGTCAGCAATATCTGAATATTACCGTTGATCGTCAGGCAATTGCCCGACATGGCCTCAATGCCGCTGATATTCACGACATGATAGAAACCGCAATCGCCGGTAAAGTGGCTACTGAAATTTATCAAGGCGAACGGCGTTTCTCGGCGGCAGTGCGTTTGCCAGAAGATTTTCGCAACAATATTGAAGCGATTGATGCCTTAATGTTGACTTCTAGTAACGGTGCGCGGGTGCCGTTAGGTGATGTCACCAAAATTACTTTGAACGATGGTCCTGCTCAAATCAGTCGAGAAATGGGAAAACGGCGAATTGTGGTGGGAATTAATGTCCGTGACCGCGATTTGGGCAGTTTTGTCGCTGAGTTACAGGGGGCGGTGGCAAAACAAATTACTTTGCCTGAGGGCTATTATCTGCAATGGGGCGGGCAATTTCAGAACATGGAGCGGGCTTTAGGGCATTTGACCTTGATTATTCCGGTGACGATTGCGGCGATTTTTTTCTTGTTATTTATGCTGTTTAAGTCGGTACGCTTTGCCGGTTTGATTATTTTAGTATTGCCGTTCGCGTCGATTGGCGGGATTGTGACTTTATTTATCAGCGGTGAATATTTATCAGTACCGGCTTCGGTGGGATTTATTGCCTTATGGGGGATTGCGGTGCTGAATGGCGTGGTGTTGGTGTCGTATATTCGTGGTTTGCGGGATAGCGGTTTGAGTCAGTTTGAAGCGATTGTGCATGGTTGTGAGCAACGCTTTAGGCCGGTAATGATGACGGCGACGGTGGCTTTGTTGGGTTTGGTACCGTTTTTGTTTGCCAGTGGCCCGGGTTCCGAAGTGCAAAAGCCGTTAGCGATTGTGGTGATTGGTGGACTGGTTAGCTCGACTTTATTAACCTTATTGGTGTTACCCACCTTGTATGGCTGGTTTGATAACGATCAGGCTCAATCGAACTAATAGGTATTTTTTGAATATGCAACAACGGTCTGTTTTACGCGGATTGCTTTTCGCGGTTTTGTTTTTCAGCATGGTTTTCGCGCAAGCCGCTGAGATTCATGTCTCAGTTGATCGCAATCCGGTGAATTTGAATGATTCCTTTCAGCTGATGTTTAGCGCCAATGATGACCCAGACGGCAAACCGGATTTTTCGGTTTTGCAGCAGCAATTTGAGATTCTCAATCAACAACGTAGCAGCAGTTCATCTTGGGTGAATGGCAAAAGCCAACATAATCAGCAATGGACGCTGACGGTGATGGCTAAACAGAGCGGCGAATTATTGATTCCGCCGGTTACTTTTGGTGCTGATCTCAGCAAGCCGTTGAAGCTGACGGTAACCGATAAGCCAAGCAATCTAGCCAACAATGAAGACTTGTTTTTAGAAGTACAAGCCTCGCCCGACAAGCCTTTTGTGCAGTCGCAAGTCATCTATAGCTTGCGTTTATATCGTCGGGTACAAATCGCCCAAGCCAGTTTATCTGAGCCAGAGTTGAAAGAGGCGGTGATTGAAAAATTAGGCGAAGACAGTAATTACACCACCCAAATTAAAGGGATTGATTATTGGGTGACGGAACGTAAATACGCGATTTTTCCTCAGCAAAGCGGTGTGTTGACGATTCCTGCTTTAACCTTAAATGCCGAAGTAGTGAGCGGGCAATCGAGCCGTCATAGCTTTTTTGGTCAAGCGATTACTCAAAATAAACGGGTGTTGTCCAAGCCAATTACCTTAAATGTGCAATCGGTGCCGGAAGCATTGAAACAAACGGCATGGTTGAGCGCCGAGTCTTTGCAATTGACTGAACAATGGTCGGATAGTCAGTTGCAAGTCAAAGTCGGTGAGCCGTTAACCCGCACGGTGACTTTAGTGGCAAAAGGTAGCACGGTTGGTCAATTGCCAGAATTATCGACACAGGTTGCTGTGGAGGGCATCAAAACTTATCCCGATCAACCGCAATTACAAGAAGCTAAAAATAGCGATGGTTTAACCGCCATGCGTCAGGAAAAAATCGCGTTTATCGCCAATAAAGCTGGTGAATATCTGTTGCCAGCAATTGACGTAGCTTGGTTTAACACTAAAAGCCAACAGCTGGAAACTGCACATTTACCAGCAGTGACGATTAAGGCGTTAGCGGTAGCAGAGCCTTTGGAAACTCAAGTGGCACCAACCACTGTGGCTCCTCAGACAGTAAGCGTCGAAAATCAAGATCAAGTTCACTTATGGCAAGCAATTTCGGGCTTTTTGGCGCTGGGTTGGTTGATTAATGGCGTTTGGTGGTTTAAACGTTCACCGAAATCACAAGCTGTGATTGTGCCTCCTAAAACCTTGGTTAATGCAGCTGAGGCTAATCTGAAACAAGCTTGTCAAAGCAATAATCCACAAACGGCTAAACAAGCCTTATTAACCTATTTTGCGGTTGATAGTCTGGCGGCTATTGCTGCGACAGGGCGTTTTGCTGATGAAATTAGCGGCTTGAATCGTTATTTGTACAGTGATCAAGCGGGCGAATGGCTTGGTGATGGCTTATGGCAAGCATTTAAGCAACGACCGGTTTCAAGTCAGCAAGCGCATGCGGTTGATGTGAGTTTGGAGCCTTTGTTTAAGTTATAAGCAAGATTTAGAGATGGCGCCATTGGATAAAGTGACTTAGTATGCGTATCAAACCACAATTAAAAAATGCTTATGTCTATTGCAGCGATTCGTCCCACAAAGGAAGCTACCAATATTACCTTGTCCTCCGTGTGTTAATCGAAGCCAAGGCACTCGGGATTAATATTTCGCAAGTTTGTGATCAATTTTTGCGAGAACGGATTCGTCTTGAACGAGAGAAATTGTGGCAACAAGATCATGCTGAATTTATTGCTAATTACAATGCAATCGTTGAGCAAGAGGATTTGCCCTTGCAAGAATGGCGGACTTTCTGAAATGGCAAGATTTGATGTGTTCCGTAATACAGGTGAAGTTGCTGCCAGCGTGCCATTGTTATTGGATGTGCAAAGCGATGTCTTGAGTAGTTTGGATACGAGGATTGTCATACCCATTGAGAAGGCGTGACACCTATTTGGCTGTCAAAATTCCCACTAATTTAATGCCTAGTGTGTTTATTGATGATGTGGTGTTTATTTTAGAA
>JBEGMT010000164.1:0-2850 GCA_041182925.1 Pseudomonadota bacterium
GTTAAATGGATTGAAACATACTATTTGAAAGAGCGGGCGAACGCCCACTCCTATATAAAAAACAATAAGTTAGCTAAAACTGGGAATTGCTTCCATTGATTTTAGCCCAGCATTTCTTAACTTAAACGTTCCTGAACCCAAGCTGGGACTTGCTGTAATGCAGCAACCAAGCCAGAAGGATCATTGCCACCTGCTTGGGCCATATCGGGACGTCCACCGCCTTTACCACCGACCTGTAATGCAACAAAGTTAACCAAATCACCAGCTTTAACTTTATCCATAGCATCTTTGGAAACGCTGGCAATTAGACTGACTTTATCGCCACTCACAGCCGCCAAAACCAAAGCAGCGCTACCTAATTTGTTTTTCAGCT
Source organism: Pseudomonadota bacterium (assembly GCA_041182925.1). GTDB lineage: Bacteria > Pseudomonadota > Gammaproteobacteria > Methylococcales > Methylomonadaceae > Methylomonas. The sequence goes on from JBEGMT010000164.1 coordinate 374, forward strand.
GATCAGCCAAATCACGCAGAGCTTTAGGGTCAACGTCTTCTAATTTCACCGCCAATACTTTGACACCATTAATATCAACCGCTTGATTGGTCAATTCATCACCTGCGGAACTGGCTAACTTTGACTTTAGTTTTTCCAGTTCTTTTTCTAAACCGCGAGTTTTTTCCAACAATTGTTGAACTTTATCAGCGGTTTTATCCGGTGCGCTTTTTAATAATCCGGCAATCGCTAACAAGCTTTTCTCACGTTGTTCAACCCATTGCAAAGCGCCTTCGCCAGTCACCGCTTCCAAGCGTCTTACACCGGCTGCAACACCCGTTTCAGCAACGATTTTGAATAACCCTATGTCCCCTGCTCTATCAACGTGAGTACCACCACATAATTCAGTTGAAAAATCACCAATCGTCAACACTCGAACTTCGTCACCGTATTTTTCACCAAACAAAGCCATCGCACCGGCTTTTACCGCATCGTCTTTCGCCATCACTTTTGCAGCAACTGCGTGATTAGCGCGAATTTGTTGATTAACCAGATGTTCAATTTGTGCCAATTCATCAGCAGTCATTGGTTCAAAATGCGAGAAGTCGAAACGTAAACGCTCAGCATTAACTTGCGAACCTTTTTGAGCAACGTGATCACCCAAAACTTGGCGTAAGGCTGCGTGTAATAAATGGGTTGCAGAGTGGTTACGCTCGGTGGCTTTACGCAAATCAGCATTGACACTCACTTCGCAAGCCTGACCTAGACTAATAGTCCCTTGCACCACTTTACCTTTGTGTAAGAACAACTGGCCACCCTGTTTTTGGGTGTCATGCACTTCAAATATAGCACCATCGACTTCGATTAAGCCGGTATCACCCGCTTGACCACCTGATTCAGCATAAAAAGGGGTTTGATCGAGAATTAAAACTCCTTCATCGCCGGCTTCTAAAGCATCAACCGCTTGGCCTTTTTTGAATAAGCCAAGGATTTGTACAGAACCATCTAAGCTGTGATAACCAGTAAATTCGGTAATACTGTCATGACGAATATCTTGATCGTAATCAGCGGCAAAACTACCACCAGCACGGGCGCGGTCGCGTTGGGCAGTCATTTCGATTTCAAAACCAGCGTGATCTACGGTCAGATTATTTTCACGAGCAAAATCAGCGGTTAAATCAACAGGGAAGCCATAAGTATCGTAAAGCAAGAACACCACATCACCCGGAATCACATGACTATCGAGCTTAGCAACGCAAGCTTCAAGGATTTTCATGCCTTGACCTAAAGTTTCGGCAAAACGTTCTTCTTCTTTTTTCAATACTCGCTCAACTTGCTCTTGAGCTTTTGCTAATTCAGGATAAGCCCCGCCCATTTCAGCTACTAAAGGCGCTACTAATTTATAGAAGAATGTTTCTTGAATGCCTAAGCGATAACCATGACGAATTGCGCGGCGAATAATCCGACGTAACACATAGCCACGACCTTCATTTGATGGCAAGACACCATCAGCAATCAAAAACGCGCAAGAGCGAATGTGGTCAGCAATCACTCGCAATGAGCTATTACTTAATTCAGTATTGTTGGCTAATTGCGAAGCGACTTTGAGCAGGTTCTGGAATAAATCGATTTCATAGTTGCTATGCACACCTTGTAAAACAGCTGCAATCCGCTCCAAACCCATACCAGTATCAACCGATGGCGCAGGTAATGGGGTTAAATTGCCATCTTTATCGCGGTCGTATTGCATGAACACCAAGTTCCAGACTTCGATATATCGGTCGCCGTCTTCATCTGGACTGCCTGGAGGACCACCGGCAACATGTTCACCGTGATCGTAGAAAATTTCGGTACAAGGACCACAAGGACCGACATCACCCATTGACCAAAAATTGTCTTTAGCGCCAATTCGGGAAAAACGGTGTGGATTGATTTTGACATCTTCCAACCAAATCGCTTCGGCTTCTGAGTCTTCATCAAATACAGTAACCCATAATCTTTCAGCAGGAATGCCCAACTCTTTAGTTAAAAAATCCCAAGCAAAATGAATTGCATCGCGTTTGAAATAATCACCAAAACTAAAATTACCCAACATTTCAAAAAAGGTATGATGACGGGCGGTATAACCGACATTTTCCAAGTCATTATGCTTGCCACCAGCACGCACACAGCGTTGGCTAGTGGTGGCGCGGGTGAAATCAAGCTTTTCCCGACCTAAAAAAACGTCCTTAAACTGCACCATACCAGCGTTGGTAAATAACAAAGTAGGATCGTTACCCGGAATCAGTGAGCTAGAAGGCTGCACCGCATGGCCATGTTGGCGAAAGAATTCCAAAAAGGCGGTGCGCAATTCGGCGCTGGTCATTTTTTTCATGATGGTTACTTCGGTTGATGTACAGTGAATTCGGGTATAACTTTCTAGGGAATGCTTAGGATTTGGCTCACAATAAGTTCCGTTTTTGGGTGTTGCACACCTTGAGGCATGGCTCGTGAGGATC
>JBEGMT010000165.1:0-2799 GCA_041182925.1 Pseudomonadota bacterium
TGTAAACCTCATACAAGATATAGGTTTCATACGGCGGACTTATCGCAATCCCTAATGCAGCTCGAAAACCGGCTGCGAATACAAACAGCCAAACCAAAGGTCTTACCAGTGCGGAAATAAAGCGTTCGCGCTGATGTAAAAACCGTAACAATTCGCGCCCAACAATGCCAGTCATTGCCAGCCAATAATGCAGTAATTTCATGCCACTTAACCTTGAGTTAACTGTTTAAACAGATGTTCAATATCTTTAGAATCATTAGCTTGCAAGACATTGTTAATGTAACCTTTGGCTTTGATTTGACCTTTATGCAACACCACCAAGCTATCGTCATCAGCAATCTCATCAATCAAGTGCGTTGCCCATAAAACTGCTAAATTTTGCTCTTTTACCAAGCGATGCACATGCTCTACTATTGCTTGTCGGCTAGGCATATCCAGACCCACTGTTGGCTCATCTAATAATAATATCATGGGCTTATGCAACAAAGCTCTAGCGATTTCTACACGACGTTTATGGCCGCCATTCAATAAACGCACTTTTTCATCTTTGCGTTCATACATATTCAAACGCTCTAATTCTTCCTGAATTCGCAAATCAGCGGCTTTTCGCCCTATGCCATGCAATGCGGCGTGATAGCGTAAATTTTGACTAACGCTTAAATCGGGGTCTAAGGTGGTTTGTTGGAATACCACCCCCAATCGTTTTAAGGCTTGACGGCTGTTGAGCTTAAGATCAAAACCACACAAAGCAATCTTACCTTCGCGACTGTCGTAAAGCCTTGTAATCAAGGAGAACAAGGTGCTTTTCCCTGCGCCATTGGGTCCTAATAAAATCGTGCATTCACCGGCTTCGACATTAAAACTAACATGGTCTAAAGCCTTTTTAGCGCCGTAGGCAAAGCTTAAATCTTCGACAGATAATGCAATCATGGTTTTACCGCCACACCCCAAGGATAACGACCGACAGCCACTGATTTGACCACTTTCTGCTCGGCTAAATTAATAATCGACACATCATTGCTAATGCCATTGGTGGTGTAGAGCTGTTTTTGATCCGGTGAAAACGCCAAATTCCAAACCCGCTGTCCAACTAATAGATATTTTTCAACTTGCAAGGTTTGGGCATTGATTACCGCGACCCGATTAGCCGGCCCCATTGCCACATAAGCATAATGACGGTCTTTATCTATCACCACACCCACTGGCTGAATTAAATCGCTGCTAATCCCTGCGACTTCTAATTTAATGGTTTGGATAATTTGTTTACTGGCAGTATCTAACACCATCACCGTGCCAGCCATTTCTGAGGTTGCCCAAAGCTGCTGACTGTCAACGGTAAAATTAACCGCACGCGGGCGAGGATCAACCAGTGTATTTTCAACAATTTGCCGCGATTTAGTATCAATCCAGTGCAACATATTGGTGGTTTCAGAAGCACTCACTAACCAACGATTATCAGGACTAGCGGCAATCCCTTCTGGCTCGACACCGACCTTAATTTTTTGCATGGCTTTTTTGCTGGCAATATCAATTACCGTCACTTGACTATCATCTTCGTTAGACACGTACATCAACTTACCATCAGGACTTAAAGCAAAGGTTTCAGGGTCTTCGCCGGACGGTAAGCGACCTACTTCCTTTAAACTGCTGGCATCAAAAATACGAATCGTGTTGTCATCGCTAGTGGCAATAAACAACTGTTTGTGGTCTGGGCTTAAAGCAATGCCGCGAGGTCGCTGGCCAACATTGACAGTTTTAACTAACTTGCCTTCAAGAGGATCCAACACGGCAATTGCGTTATCTTTTTCCAATGTTACAAAAACGGTTTCCGCTTGTAACTGACTGGCAAACAGCGTGGCAAAGGCCAGTGTTGTGAGTTTTAATCGTCGCATATTGTCTCCTTGAATGCTGATATTGCTGGCTTAGGGCCGAAAATCTGAAAGCGAGCAGTGTACATGAAAGCCGGTTGGTTTCGAAACATCCGCACAAATCGCTGTGTTATAGTGAGTTAATCTTTTTGCTAAATGACTTTTAGTTGTGAAAAAACTCTTACAAATCTCAGACTTACACATACAACCTAGAATTACTGACACCTTATTAGGCATCAATACCGAGCATTATTTTCATCAAGTGTTACAACACGCCCAGCAAAATCACGGACCATTCGATTTAATCCTAATTACGGGTGATTTAACCCAAGACCCCAGCTCCGAGTCTTATCATCGCATTTTAGAAAAATTACAATCTTATCAAACACCTACGCTTTGTTTGCCCGGCAACCATGACGATTGGCAATTGATGCAGACGATTTTGAATCTAGGAATGGTGAGTTGTCGTAAACAATTGATTTTGGATGATTGGCAAATTATTTGTCTGAATAGCCAGAAGCATGACAGTCCGATAGGTTACTTGAATCAAGATGAACTTAACTTCCTAACTGATTGTTTAAAAACAAATTTATCAACCTTAATTGCAGTGCATCACCATTGTTTGAGCGTCAACAGCAGTTGGATGGATGGGATGATGATAGAGAATAGTCAGGAATTTTTAGCGATTGTTAGCCAATATCCGCAGGTTAAAGTCTTAACCCACGGCCATGTTCATCAAGTCATCGCTAAAAATTATCAAGGATTGGCGGTGTTTTCAGCACCTGCAACTTGTATTCAGTTTATGCCGCAAGCCACTGAATTTACAGTGACTAATACACCCCCCGGTTATCGAGTATTTGAATTATTGGCTGATGGTCAATTTAACACCGACTGTTACCGAATCGATCAAGAATTAACTGGGCTAGATACC
>JBEGMT010000166.1:0-3957 GCA_041182925.1 Pseudomonadota bacterium
ACCTAATGCATTATCAAAATATAGCTCACCATAACCTTGAATCATTTCAAATTCATTAACATCAGCATCCGTTTTTTGATACAAACTGTTATAGCTTCTGGCATCTTCCATCTCGACCACGAATCTCAATGGATCCAATATATCTTTGACCCCTACAAAAGCTCTAGTTCTTAATAACCAGATATTATCAGCATCTTCTCGAAACTTTTTATCGCCTGTTGGCCTATAATCATTTTCACGATACTCATAACGCGTTCTAAAATCTAAACCAACATCAAGCCAATCAATATTCCTAAACTCTTCAAACTGAGTTTTACTTAAATTTCTAACATAAGCAGGGGTATCAGCAGCAGGTTCAACTCGATAGCCTTTGGTAGGTACATAAAAATCCTCAGCATTAGCGATATTAGTTACAGCCAGTAAACTTAATATGCTTACTGATGATAGATTGATTTTTTCTGACATATACTTATTCCAAAATTTTCACAGCTGATCAGGAAATTATTATTAATAATTCACCTAATAACTTCCGGCGTTCCGGTCAGCTAACTGCTTATAGTTTTTTAAATTTATTCACCGGTTGTCCGGTAGATTTAACTTGTTCTGTCTAAGCCGATGAATTAGCTTCCACTCTTTTGCTCATTAACCCGAAAGCGCTCACGTTTGTCTATTTGAACGATGCGACCGTCGTGAATTACAACTTCAACCGAGCCATAGCGTATTTCTTGTAAAAGTGACGCGATGTGCAAAGCAATTTCCTTGTTGTCATCAGTTTTTAAACCATTGCTACCAAGCCCGTTGGACATATAGCCTCCTATCGAAAAATCACTACGAATAAATCTTGACGGTTATTACTGTTGCTAATAACTGTTGTGAAAATGATACAAGCGTAAATAAGCAATTGGAAACGATATAAATCGAATTGAATATCGATAAAATCGATTTTTAAAAAACAGAGTGCATAAAAAAAGCCGTTGTCCAATTAAAGACAACAGCTTTTAAAACACTTAAAAAATGTTTAGGAATAATGTGCAGAACTAACAATTAGCTCATTGATGAAATATTTTATATAATCTGGCAAAAACAACTGCTTCAAATAAGCGATTTTAGTCACCGACTTAGGAATCAAATGTGACAAATCAATAACGTGTAAATCACTATCGACACTGGCTTCGTAAGACATACTAGCAATAATCCCCACTCCTAAACCTAGCCGAACATAGGTTTTAATAATGTCAGAATCAGCCGCCGACAAAGTAATATCCAAGCGTTGTCCGGCATTTTTAAAGGCTTTTTCGATATTAGAGCGTCCTGTAAAGCCCGGTGAATAGGTCAAAATTGGAAAAGATGCCAAACGGCTTAAGGTAATATCACCTAACGCTAAAGAATGATCTTTAGGCACCACCGCGACGTGATGCCACTGATAGCATGGTTGCACCACCAGCTTCTCATCTTCATCCAGTTTTTCAGTACAAATCGCCAAATCAGCATGATGATGATGGAGATTTTCAATTAAATTATCAGGAGAGGACTGCACCATATAAATTTTGATGCCAGGATATTTGTCCCGAAAGCGCTGAACCGGTGTTGGTAATAAATATTTAGCTTGAGTATGAGTAGTAGCGATATGCAAAGCGCCATTACGATTATCACGAAAATCATCAGCAATCGCTTGAATATTCTTTTTGGCTAAATTAATCCGCTCGACTTCTTGCATAACCCGCTCGCCCAGCGGCGTTAAACCTAGCAGTTTTTTTCCGTGTCGCTCGAATAAAGGTGAACCCAGTTCTTCTTCAAATAATTGTAATTGACGACTCGCCGCCGATTGCACGACATTTAATTTTTGTGCCGCTTTCGACTGATTGTAATTGGTTTCCTGCAAAATACGCAGTAATTCCAGCTGATTAAGATTCATATTGATTCACTACCTTGTGGATTTAATTGGCTATAAAAAATTAATTAAACCAATGCGCTTGTTTAATATTAACAACAACTTTGTCTCCACGATTGAGGTTTAATTGTTTAAAACGCTCATTGGGCATTTCGGCAAATAAGCTAGTATTTCCGCCTTTGACTTGCGGGTTAAATAATTCAATCCGAATTGTGGCACCTAAATGCTGCCAATCTTTTAATAAAACCGGTGAATCAGAACTAATACTGGCTTTTTGTAAATCAATATTATGTGGCCGAATATGAGCAACCGCGCCATGACGATTATCTGCTGAAATGCCAGCACTGACCAACCAAGCCATATCATTTTGCTCAACATTGAGAATGTTGGTTTGACCAATAAACTTAGACACGAAGGCATTAGCTGGATGATCGTAAATTTCTGCCGGTGCACCTTGTTGTTCAATTTGCCCTTGGTTTAACACCACCACCTGACTGGCCACTTCCATCGCTTCTTCTTGGTCGTGAGTCACAAAAATACTGGTCACATGCAACTCTTGGTGCAAATTACGCAGCCATTGACGTAAATCTTTACGAACACTGGCATCCAGCGCGCCAAATGGTTCATCTAATAACAACACATTCGGCTCAACCGCCAAAGCACGGGCTAGCGCAATCCGCTGACGTTGACCACCGGATAATTGATCAGGAAAACGATCAGCCAACCAACCTAATTGCACCAAATCTAATAAAGATTGTACTTTCTTGGCAATCACTGCTTCGCTTGGACGCTCCTTTTTCGGTTTAACCCGTAAGCCAAAGGCGACGTTATCAAACACGGTCATATGGCGGAACAAGGCATAATGCTGAAACACAAAACCAATCCCACGATGACTGACATGTTCGGCAGTTTTATCTTCGCCGTTTAATAACACCCGTCCTTGATCCGGCGCTTCCAAACCGGCAATAATCCGTAACAACGTGGTTTTACCGCAACCCGAAGGCCCCAATAAAGCCACTAATTCACCTTCTGGAATTTCTAAATTAACGTTGTGCAACGCTGCAAACTGGCCAAAGTTTTTGCTGATGTTTGATAATAAAATGCTCATGGACTTCTCAAATAAATATATTGGTATCGATGTGGCGATTAAAGACTGGATGAGTCTTTAGCCTTTACCTTGCTTCCATTCCAAGAAGCTTTTCAAAATTAAAGTAACAATCGCTAAACCGGCTAGAATCGAAGCACTAGAAAACGCACCAATCACATCGTATTCGTTGTAGCTTACTTCGATATGCAACGGTAGGGTGTTGGTTAAGCCACGAATATGACCCGACACCACCGAAACCGCGCCAAACTCACCCATTGCGCGGGCATTACACAACAACACGCCGTACAACAAAGCCCATTTGATATTCGGCAAAGTCACCAGAAAAAAGGTTTTCCAACCACTGGCACCTAAAGACAAGGCCGCCTCTTCTTCCTCAAAGCCCATTTCTTGCATCAACGGAATTATTTCGCGAGCCACAAACGGAAAGGTAATAAAAATGGTCGCCAAAATAATACCTGGTGTAGCGAAAATCACTTTAATGTCGTGAGCTGATAACCACTCACCAAACCAACCTTGAGCACCGAACATCAACACGAAAATCAAACCAGAAATCACCGGTGACACCGAAAAAGGTAAATCAATCAAAGTGGTTAATAAACTTTTACCGCGAAAATCAAAACGGGTAATTGCCCACGCTGCAGCAACACCAAATACGGTATTCAACGGCACAGTAGCAACCGCCACTAACAAAGTTAATCTCACCGCCGCCAGAGCATCAGGATCTGACAAGGCATGAATATAAGCATCCAAACCTTTGGAAAAAGCTTGATACAAAACCAATACCAACGGTGCGCATAAAAACAAAACAATAAACCCCACCGCAATACTGGTTAGCGCCACCCGCACCCATATCGGATCATTTAAAGCGCTACGACTGGCTTGGCCATGAGCACTACTAAGCTATGCATAAACTGGTTCCCTCTTAATTTTGACCTGAACGACGACGCGCCCAAAGTTG
>JBEGMT010000167.1:0-5326 GCA_041182925.1 Pseudomonadota bacterium
AGTGAAGCGGCTGTTTTAGAAATTAATGCAGCATTCGATGCCTTTGGCGATCAAAAAATCATTGAAGCCGAAGCCACTGAAATTCAATCCAATAAAACGATATAAAAATCATAATTTATCGTTTCCAAACCGCGCTCAAAAGCCATAAAGTAGCACCTGATTCTTTAAAGAGTCTCTGTGTTTACCTTGGTTAAGTGGACTGGTGATTACGGACAATTGCCAACATGGATGTCGTTATTCGGCGGGGGCAACCCCGCCAATTTGTTATCACTGCTGTTTTAAGCCTATATCAAATGATTGAACAGTGATGACTGGCTTTAAGATTTAATTGCTGTCCATCGCGTTGATTCAACTGCGCCAAAATCCCACTCATAATCGCTAAAGCAATTTCTTCCGGTGTTTCGGCGCCAATATCCAAACCAACCGGCCCAAATAGCCGTCCAGCCAGCTTATCAGCATCATCAGCCAAGAAATTAAGCAACCGCTGTTTACGATGCCCAGGCCCCAACAAACCAATAAATCCAATCTGACTATCAGTCAAAGTTTTTAAGAAACCGGCATCGTTTTCAAGACTGTGGGTCATCACCACCACCGCACTAAAACCCTCTAAATCCAGTTGCTGTTTGAGATTATCAGGGGTAGCTAATAACAATTGATCCGGCTGTGAAAACTGCTGTTCAGCCAGATAAGCGGGCCGATAATCAACCACCGTTACCCGCCAACCCAAATTTTTAGCGATTTGCACTAACGGCACCGCATCCGGTCCAGCCCCCAACACCAACAATTTTGACGGTGGCTGTATCGACTGATAAAACACCTCAATCGTTTGACCATCCAGTTCAATTGTTTGTATCGAGGCCTTACTGATTGGCAGATTTTTTACAGCCGCCGTTAAGCAACAAACTGGCGATGATTGCGCCAGATAAACCGTCTTGCCAACTGGAAACTCAGGATGAGCAGATTGATAAACGGTTGCTAATGCCGCCGAACAATCGCTTGTCACAAACTCGGCAAAATAATCCAAAGGGCTAAAGTTTTGCGCAGCTTCTAAGCGTTGCAACAAAATTCTCACTGCCCCATTACAACCCAACCCCAAGCCCCAAACCAAATCAGCTGGAGTTCGCATGTCATAAAAAACCGTTTTGCTTTCACCACTTTCAAACACCGAACGCGCTTGCTCAACCAAATCCCGTTCAAAACAACCACCACCCAACAAGCCAATCAACTTGTCTTGCTGAGTAATCACCATTCTGGCACCTGCTTTTTGATAAGTAGAGCCGATAGTTTCGATAATGGTCGCTAAAACAGCCGGTTGAGATTGCTGTTTGAGCTGTTGATAAGCATCGACTAAATGCTGGGTTTTATTTGACATGCTTTTACTCGTATTAACTAACGCGCCCAACCTAGCTCCAACTTAAATCGGTTTTTAGCAACGGCAATTGACGAACCCGAATCCCGATTGCTGCAAAGATGGCATTACAAACCGCAGGCGCTAAAGGGGGTAATGCTGGCTCGCCCAGCCCTGTCACTGGATAATTGGTTTTTAGGAAATGTACATCAACTTGAGTCGGCGCATCATCAATCCGTATCATCGGATATTGATGGAAATTGCTTTCTACGATCCGACCTTGCTGAATATCAAGTTGTTGGAACATCAATGCGCCTAAACCATCAATCACCGAGCCTTGAACTTGATTTTCAGCGCCACTCAAATTAACGATTTGCGAGCCAATATCGGTAGCCACTACCACTCGATCAACTTTTAATTTACCGTCCTTAGACACGGTGACTTCAGCGACCTGAGCAATATAACCCAAATGACTAAAATGAAAGGCAATCCCCTGCCCTTGGCCTTTCGGCAAGGACTTTTTACCCCATTCAGCTTTCTCAGCCACATGCTGTAACACATGCTTCATACGGCTAACGTTGTAAGGGATACCTTGTTCGCCAGTACCAGGCACAAACTCTTTTTCGCCTAATAATTCCAAACGAAACGCCAAAGGATCACGACCCGCTGCATGGGCTAATTCATCAATAAAACTATGAAACACCCACGCTAAAACATTGCTACGCGGCGCCCGCCAAGGCCCCATTGGGATATTGCATTCTAGCGGCGTCTGTTCCAACAAACAATTTTCCACCCAGCGACCGGGAAACTCATCGCCCGACATATTGGCACCACTGCCCAATTCCAAACTCGTCTTGCCGTCTTTAACCACCTTGTGAGCGAAAGTCACAAAATGATTATGCCAAGCAATCAACTTGCCTTGTTGATTTAAACCACCCCGTAAGAAATGAAAACCACCGGCGCGGAACTGATCGTGTTGCAAATCATCTTCACGGCTCCAAGTTAACTTGACCGGCACCGCCACTTGCTTGGCAATCGCCGCTGCTTCGGCAATGTAATCAGGAATGAGCCGTCTACCAAAACCGCCACCGCTGCGGGTGATATGTAATGTGATGTTGTTTTTTGCAATCCCCAAGGTTTCAGTAATGATTTTTTGTCCCGCTTCTGGATTTTGAGTCGGCGCCCAAATTTCAATGCTGCCGTCTTTTTTATACCAAGCCGTACAATTTTGCGGCTCGATACTGGCATGGGAAATAAACGGATAGCTATAAGCCGCTGTCACCGTGTTAGCCGCTTGTTCAAAAGCCTGCTTAACATCACCATCTTTACGCAACACATCAGTGCCCGGCTGCAAAGCCAATAGTTTTGCCTGTTCAGTAAAGCCTTGCCAGCTTTGTGAAGCCAACTGCCCTTCATCCCAAACCACTTCTAACTGCTTGCGGGCGCTAAATGCCGCCCAAGTCGAATCAGCGACAATCGCCAAACCCGAAACCAAGCCTTTCAAACTACTGCCACCTTCAATCACAAAGGCTTGCTTCACCCCAGGCAGGGTTTTGATTTTATCTAAATTGGCACTAATCACTTTCGCGCCGAATACTGGCGACTTTTGATAAACCGCATACAACATCCCCGGCAGTTTGACGTCGATGCCAAATAACGGTTGTCCAGTCAGCAAACGCGGATTATCGACACCACCAACACGAGTGCCTAACAAACTGTAATCTTTCGGATCTTTAACTTTGACTAATTCCGGCGCAGGCACCGGCAATTGCGCAGCAGTCGCCACCAGTTCACCAAAGTGCAATTTACGAGCCGTTGCCAAGTGATGAACAGCACTGTCACGCGCAATCAATTCTGCCACTGGTAAATTCCAAATAGCCGCCGCAGCTTGAATTAGCATCAGTCTGGCGGTCGCGCCTAAGCGATGAAACTCTTCATAATTAGTAGGCGTTGAACGCGAACCACCCGCACTTTGACTGCCGTAAATCGGATCAAGATCGCCTTGAACAATCTCGACATCACGCCAATTAACTTCTAATTCCTCGGCAATAATCATCGGCAAAGCGGTTTTAATCCCTTGACCGATTTCCGGCTGTTTACTAATCAAGGTCACGATGCCATTGGGGGCAATACGAATAAAGGCATTAGGCTTAAATTGTTGTTGGTTAGCAATCTGGCTGGGTTTAGCCACTAAATTAGCCGCGCCATAAGCCAAGTTGAGATAAGAACCTAACACCAAGCCACCACTGGCCAATCCTGATTGACGCAAGAACGCTCGACGACTGGCATTTTCTAAAACCGGTGAACTCATACAGCCTCCTGATTGGCAATCGCGGCGGCACGATGAATACCAGCCCGAATTCTTAAATAGGTACCACAACGACATAAATTGCCGCCCAGCGCTTTATCAATCGCTTGATCGGATGGACGCGGATTTTGTTTCAGCAAAGCGGCGGCAGTCATAATCTGACCGGCCTGACAATAGCCACATTGCGGCACGTCCAAGGCTTGCCAAGCTTGTTGTAACGGATGCTGGCCTTTAGCATCCAGCCCCTCAATCGTAGTTACTCGACTCTGACCCACTTTAGCAATCGGCGTTTGACAAGCGCGAGTTGGTACGCCATCTAAATGCACAGTACAAGCCCCACATTGACCAATACCGCAACCAAATTTAGTACCTACCAAATTCAGGTGATCGCGTAATACCCACAACAAAGGGGTATCGCCATCAACCTTGACTGTTTTTATTTCGCCATTGATTTTGATCTTGTATGTGCTCATTTTGATCCTGCTCTCATAATGACTCTCATGTTAAATATGAATTGATTTCTAGGGTTGAAGCCAAAATGTTTATTTACTAGCAAGATGTACGCCAACATCCAAGTCATTACCGATAAAACCGCAATCCAAACTACAAAGCCATCATCGTGACTCCCGCCTTCGCCGGAATGATCCAGTCAATGCTATTTCTGACGATAAACCAACACCCACCCAACAGACAATGCTGAATAATCAGCATCACCCCAAATCGTTACGCTTAATTTGTTATCTACATTTACGAAAAAACACCGTCATATCAGCGAATTCACTGATATTTAATACTGGTATGCAAATTGCTAGACACCAAAGCAGTGTTGTTAATTTTCAAGCAACGATAGTTTCAAACGGCACAGCCGTTACTCAGGGAATCTGGCAAAAAACCGATGTGGATTGTAAATATTGCATTACGTCGCCCCTACACCTTTATTGTGGCGGCGTTATTGATTTTGTTATCAACACCTTATGTGTTGCGAAAAATGCCTACCGATATTTTTCCTGAAATTGATATTCCAGTCGTCGCCATGCTTTGGGAATATAAAGGCATGAATGCAAAAGAAATTTCTGATCGACTCACTGGCTCGGTAGAACGCTCTATGTCGTTAATTGATGGGATTGAGCACAGCGAATCCCTGTCTTATGTCGGCGCAGCTGTGGTAAAGGTATTTTTTCACCCCGGCACTGATATTCGTACCGCCTTAGCTCAAGTCATGTCGAGTAGTAACTCGGTGTACCGCTCACTACCGCCTAACACTACACCGCCACAAATCATCCAGTATTCCGCTTCCGATTTACCTTTAGTGCAGTTAGGCATTTCCAGTAGCACGGTGCCAGAAACCGATGTCAACGATTACACCAACAACGTGGTGCGTAATGTCTTGCAATCCAAACGCGGGGTGGCGGTCACCAGTCCATTCGGCTCCAAAAGTCGCCAAGTCACAGTCGACGTTAATTCGTCGGCCTTATTAGCCAGAGGTCTTGCGCCTTCCGATTTAACTGATGCCATGGCGGTTCAAAACCTGATTCTGCCGACTGGTACTATCAAAATCGGTTCCACCGAATATGACGTGACCTTAAATGGCGCAATAGCTTCAATCCCTAAAGTCGGCGATATTCCTGTCCGCACTATTGATGGCAATACCACCTTAATTCGCGATGTTG
>JBEGMT010000168.1:0-3099 GCA_041182925.1 Pseudomonadota bacterium
CTTTAGGAAAACTAGGCTTAACGCGATTGGTTCATCAAAGCGATGAAATCATCAAACAAGGATTCAACATCATGCGGACCAGGGCTGGCTTCAGGGTGGCCCTGAAAGCTGAAGGCAGGACAATCAGTACGCTCAATACCCTGCAAACTCCCATCAAACAAAGAATGGTAAGTGGCTTGCAAATGACTAGGTAAAGAATCAGCACTGACCGCAAAACCATGATTTTGACTGCTAATCATTACCCGACCTGAGGCTTTGTGTTGCACAGGATGGTTAGCGCCGTGATGACCGAATTTCATTTTTTCGGTTTTGGCACCACTGGCTAAAGCTAATAATTGGTGACCTAAGCAAATCCCAAATACCGGTACTTTTTCGGCCAAAATAGTTTTAATCGCTTCGATGGCATAAGTACATGGCTCTGGATCGCCTGGGCCATTCGACAGGAATACGCCATCTGGATTAAGCGCCAAGACATCAGCCGCTGGGGTAGTGGCAGGAACAACCGTCACACGGCAACCACGATTTGCTAACAAACGCAAAATATTACGTTTAACACCAAAATCGTAAGCTACAACATGTTTAGTCAGATTAGTCGCTTCGGTATGACCTTCGCCAAGCTTCCAGACATTTTCAGTCCAAACATAGCTTTCTGCGGTCGTCACTTCTTTGGCTAAATCCATGCCTTGCAAACCTGGAAAAGCATCGATAGCACGGCGGGCTGCCTCAATATCAACCGATTCACCGGCCATAATGCAACCACGTTGTGCACCTTTATCACGCAACAAACGGGTTAATTGACGAGTATCGATGTCAGCAATTGCAACTACATTGTTGTCGCGCAAATACTCAGGCAGGGTTTTCTCAAGACGCCAGCTACTTGCCAACAAAGGCAAATCACGAATCACTAAGCCACTGGCATACACATGCCCCGCTTCATCATCCTCATCATTAGTACCGACATTTCCGATATGCGGATAAGTCAAGGTAACGATTTGCTGAGCATAAGAGGGATCGCTGAGAATTTCCTGATAGCCTGTTAACGCTGTGTTAAAAACCACTTCCCCTACGGAACAGCCGTCGGCACCGATTGATACGCCGTGAAACACTGTCCCGTCTTCTAATACCAGTAATGCAGGTTTATTCAAGATTGGCCACCTTAGATGTAGAAAACGGGATAGGTCTGTGAAGACCAATCCCGTTCCAAATAGATAAAAACTGCGTAATTTTACGAAATTCTGACTGATTGGTCATTAACAATTTTCAAAATCCTTTATTCACTACCCATCATCGAGCATCACGGGTTACCATTAGCGATCACTAAAATCGTCTCAACATCACAATGCCTAAACCAATCACACCATTATTAGCCGCCGATGCAATCATCGAATTACTGGATTATCCAGGCAGACCTTTTGTATTGATTGAACGCGTTTATCCGCCTTATGGCTGGGCAATCCCGGGCGGCTTTGTCGATGTCGGTGAAAGTCTAGAACATGCCGCAATTCGAGAAGCCAAAGAAGAAACCAGCCTTAATGTTGAGCTAACTAGCTTATTAGGCATTTACTCCAACCCACAACGCGACCCACGCAACCATACCGTGACCGCCGTTTACATCGCCCAAGCTCACGGCACGCCGATCGCCGCTGATGACGCTAAAACTTATGGCTTATTCAGTTTCGACAACCTACCAGAACAACTCGCCTTTGATCACGCGCAAGTGTTGGAAGATTACAAACAATTCAGAGCAACCGGCCAAGTCACACCATTAAGAGTCTAAATTTGCTATCGAGGAAACACCATGCCTATCACACCCGCGATTTTTCCTGAATTAATCACCGCTATCGACGACATCATCAAGCAAAATGCCGATGCAGTCACCGAATTAGACCAAGCCATTGGCGATGGTGATCATGTCTTTAACTTGCAGCGCGGCCTACAAGCATTGCATACCGCCAGCACAGAAATCAGCCAATTAGATTGGCCAGCCGCTTGGCAAAAAATTGGTATGGTTTTAATGGCTAGTGTTGGTGGCGCATCAGGTTCACTATACGCCACGCTATTTATCAGCCTGAGCAAAAACAGCCTTAACAAAAACCTCGATTTGCAAACCTTTGCCGACAGCTTTGCGTTAGCTATCGAAGCCGTCAAACAACGCGGCAAATCCGATATCGGTGAAAAAACCATGCTCGATGTTTTGGTACCGGTTGCGAAAAGCCTAAAAGCAGCCACCCAAGCCAATCAAGATTTAACCGCGTCTTTAACCCAAATCTGCCAAGCGGCAGAAGATGGGGTCGAAAACACTAGAAATTTATTGGCGACCAAAGGCCGCGCTTCTTTTCTTGGTGAACGTAGCCTTGGCCACATTGATGCAGGTGCTAAAACTGCTCAATTGATGATTGTGGCGATTGTTAAAGTATTAAAAGAACAGCTTTAATTGATTGACGCTGCGGGCAAAACCAACAGCGTCAAATTCAAATCTAGCAACCCCAACGTAAAGCCGCCGTATTAACCGGCGCATCCCACAAACTGATTAATTCATCATCCAAAACAGTCACCGTCAACGAACAGCCAGCCATATCCAAAGAGGTCGTGAAATTACCAACTAAACTACGCTCGACCACAACCCCAAGTTTGTGCAAATACTGCCAAGCCAATTCATAAATTAAATGCAATTCCAATAATGGTGTTGCACCAAAGCCATTGACGTGCAATAAAACCCGCTGGCCTGCCTGTAAATTAAGCGCTTGTTGGATATGTCCGGCTAATTGTTCAACAATATCAGTGGCGGAAGTCAATTTAACCGTTTCACGACCTCGCTCACCATGAATCCCTACCCCCATCTCCACTTCATCATCAGCAATCGAAAAAGTGGGATGTCCCAAAGCAGGTACCGTACAACTACTTAACGCCACCCCCATTGAGGCAGTTGCAGCATTGACACGTTCCGCCAAGGCTTTACAAGCCGACAAATCAGCACCCAGCTCTGAGGCTGCACCGACCATTTTTTCAACAATCGCGGTCCCCGCCACACCACGCCGACCGATACTATGATCTTTCGGCAAAGACACATCATCATTAATTAACACCGAGGCAGTTGGC
>JBEGMT010000169.1:0-4158 GCA_041182925.1 Pseudomonadota bacterium
CTCGTCGCGGTAATCGCTGAAATCGAGCTTAAACGGCGGATTGGAAACGATGTAATCAAAGCCTTTCAATTCGCTACCGTCCTTATGGTACGGGTGGAGTAGGGTGTTGCCTTGAATCACATGCGGAATCGAATGCACCAGATTATTTAAGATCAAATTCAGACGCAGCAGGTTGGAGGATTTTTGAGAAATATCCTGTGTGTAAATACTGCAACGGTTTTCGCCGATGGCGTGGGCGACATTCATCAGCAAGGTGCCGGAACCAGCAGATGGATCATAACAACTGACGTTTTTGATTTGGCCTTGCTGGGCTTTTGGCACCAGAATTTCCGCCATGATTCGCGCTACTGCATGGGGCGTGAAGTATTCGGCATATTTACCGCCGCTGTTGCTGTTGTAGTCTTTGATCAGGTATTCAAAAATCGTGGCGTAGAAGTCAAACTTTTGCGTAAAGATGCGCTCGAAACTGAATTCGACCAGTTTGTTGATAATGGCGCGGCAGAAGTTGTCGCGTTTGGAGTCGTCGGCAATGTAGTTGCTGAGTCGGTCGAATAGCACGACTTTGGCGCCGCCGTCGGTTTTGACCGCGAACACTTCATTGTTGCTGATGGCGATGTCGATCAAGGTGTCATCAAACAACTTGGCGAAATCTGGCGCGTTTTGTTGGCTGAACAGGTAATTGATGAAATGGGTGGGTTTCAAACGCGCGGTATCTGCGCCCATTTGCAATTGCAGCATTTCCAAATCATCTTCGCTCAAGGCGGTCAGCGCTTGTTCCCATTTGTCAGCCTTGGCGATGGATTCGTCAATTTTCTTGGCTTCATAAGCGAATTTGTCGTTTAAAAACTTATAGAGAAAAGTCTGGGTGATGATTTTGAATTCATTGCCGTCATTGCCTAAGCCATAATTGGCGCAAATGCTTTTCAGACTGTCGATCAGGGCTTTGGTTTTTTGTTGAAATTCCAGCTCTACCAATTTCTTGCTCCGGTATTAAATTCTTTGAGGTATTCCGCGACGACTAGATGATTGATGTAACGCGAGGCGTCGGGGTTGAGTTTGATTTGTTGCTGTTTCATGAAGCGGTTGATGACAATCGGCATCATGGTTCGCTCGAAATAGCTTTCGTTGTCGAGTATTTGGATATTTTGCAAAACCTGTTGGTCGGCATCCTGTTTGATACCGGTCAACGCTTCAAAGATTTTACGTTCTGAATCACTAAGGCCACCGGATTCCAACAGGCGTTTGTGGATGCGGGTATATTTGGCATCACCTTGGTATTTTTGGCGCAGTTGTTGGTTTTGGCGGTTCAGTTCTTTGATGCGCTCATGGATTTTGTTAAACGCTCCAATATTGGCGGTCATTTCGTCCTGAGTGACTTCGGAGAGATTGTTTTTCTTGAACAATCTTTCCAGCTCTTCTTTTAAGGTGACAAATTGGGGGTCTTGCTGGTCGAAGTTGCTGGCCAATGCTTCGCGAGTGCGGCGCAGGGTGTTTTTCAGTTTGTCGGCCAGTACCAGTTCTTCTTCACCGATTTTGACGAATTTGAAAATAACTTCTTCCAGTGCCACGTTGAGTAGATTGGCGCTATCGCTGCCTTGTTCAAGGCTGTCTTTGAGAGTGAGCAAATCAAGGTGATTACTGGTTTCTCGGTGGAGTAGATTGAGTTTTTGAAAATCCAACTGTTCCAAAAAGCGGTATTCACCTTGTAAGCGAATCAGGTTGTATAAACTCTTGGCATCGGCCAAGGCTTTTTTAAGCGCTAATATCGTTTCTCGGTCTTGTATTTCACCGATCTGTTGCGAAAAGTGTTCGGCATTTTCAATGTCAAATCGAAACAATACATCTTTAATGTGTTCAATTTCGGCGGCGATTTCTTGTGGCGATTTGAACAGGTGCGAATAATGCTCCATTTCATCGCCAAGCTCGGCTTGCAGTTCATCGAAATAGGCTCTGTTGGTCGCATCGAACTCTTGGCGAATATCGGCAAAGTCCACCACATAGCCATAGCGAAAATCTTTGTAAGTGCGGTTAACCCGTGTCAAAGCTTGCAGCAGGTTGTGTTTGCGAATCACTCGGCCCAGGTATAGTTTCTTCAGGCGCTTCGCATCAAAGCCGGTGAGTAGCATGTTGTAAACAAACAGAAAATCAATTTTGCCGGCCTTAAAATCTTCCACCCAATCCTTACGCTCTTCCTTTGTGCCAACATCATGCAGAATCAACGCGGCTGAGCTGACTTTGTTGTCTTGTATGCGTTTAATTCGATAGTGACTCGCTGGATCGGCAACTTGTTGTAACCATTGAACGTTATCATCATTAGCCGCTTGTTCCTGTGTTGAGATGTCGGCTTTTGCATATTTAGCATTGAATAGCTCGAACAGTTGTCGCGCTTGTTCTGCGCTATCGCAGATGACCATGCCGCCGATGCTGGCATCGTTCAAAGCGCCACGGCTTTTTTCAAAATCGCTAACGATGTAATCCAGCATCGGTTCGACAAAGGCAGGGTGGGCGTAAACTCGTTTTTTGTCGATGTCGCCTTGCAATACTTCGGCTTCAGCAAGTGCTTGTTGTAGGGCGATTTTGTAATTGGTGGCAATTTCCTCGCGAATCAGGCGCAAGGTGTAGCCATCGGCAATCGAAGCGTTGTAATAGTATTTGTGGATGTAATCGCCGAACAAGGCGCGTGAGTTGTAATCATCACCCAGCAATGGCGTGCCGGTTAAACCAATTTTAATCGCGTTGCGGTCGGATTGATCGAGATTGGCGAGAAAACTGCCTTTGGGGTTGTAGCTGCGATGTACTTCATCGAGAAAATAAACCCGTTGAATGGCGACGTCGTAATCCTTGGTAGACAACACATCGGGGTCATCTTTGAATTTTTGAATATTGACGACGGTGATTTCGGGCTTACCGGCATGGTTGTGGATGACTTGGGTCGCTTTGATGTCGCGGCTAAAGGCTTCCCGTGAATCGATAGTGTGTACCGTCAAACCACGACAGGTAAATTCGCGATGCGCCTGCGTCAACAAATCAATCCGATCTACAATGAAATAGAATTTTGGGACGATTAGCCGCTGTTGGAAGTAATCGGTCAAAAAGCGCACGTTGTAATAGGCTAGGGCAGTTTTACCGCTGCCTTGGGTATGCCAAATAATGCCTTTCTTGCCGCCATCGTTGAGTTTACGCTCGATAGCTTTGGTCGCGAACAACTGTGGGTAACGCATGACATGCTTTTGCAAGCCTTCGGTTTCGTGAACGTAAGCCAAGGCATAGCGCAATACAAATGCTAGTCGCTCTCGACTCAGTAACGAAGTACAAAGGCGATTGGTCGGACGATTAGGGTCTTTGTTGGTGATGAATTCGGGATTGCTGCTGATAACTTCCAGATTATTGTCTTTTAGAATCT
Organism: Pseudomonadota bacterium; assembly: GCA_041182925.1. Lineage (GTDB taxonomy): Bacteria > Pseudomonadota > Gammaproteobacteria > Methylococcales > Methylomonadaceae > Methylomonas. The sequence goes on from JBEGMT010000169.1 coordinate 3,404, forward strand.
TCAGTTCGGTTGTATCGGATAAGGGCTGGAGTAATGCGGTTAAATTCAATATTTCTTGTTCGCGAAAATAATTGAATTTAGGTGATTGATAGCTGGGACTGGCATAGAAAGCACCCTGAATCGGTTGCACATCACCATCGTCATACTCCATGTTATTGGAGAAAAGCATCAATTGGGTGACGTTAACGAAACGTTTGAATTTAGGATTTTTGAAGCGTTTATTGATACGGTCGCGTTCCACTAGTATGCCTTCGCGGTTGTGAGGCTTTTTGACTTCAATAAACACCAACGGCATTCCGTTGATCAGCAAGGTGATGTCGGGGCGAAATTCTTCATCACCGTTTTGGTAAGTGAGTTCGGTAACGACGTTGAAACGATTATTGTTGAAGTTTTCAAAGTCGATCAGCTTGATACCAGAGCGATCTGTAAGTTTGTTGTAAAAGGCTAATCCAAGGTCGTCGTTGTCTAAAGTCAGTTTTACATCGGCTAACAAGCGATTGATGTCGGCCTCAGCTAAATCGGGGTTGATCTTGCTGATTGCGGATTGGAATAGGGCAGGAAAGAGGTTGGACTCTAAATCCCATTGCTGATCTTTCAACGATAAATATTGGTAGCCAAGGCGAACCAGATGCAGGATGGCGGGAATCTTGACTCGCGTATCTTCGGTGAACTTCATGCAATTTTTATGGGATGGTTGAGCCTGTTAATCAGCAACGCAAATAAGCTGTGGCTCGCTATTAGCGAGCCACTTCATC
>JBEGMT010000170.1:0-10487 GCA_041182925.1 Pseudomonadota bacterium
GTTAATGTGCTGGGCGGTGTAAAAGAGAAAATCCAAGAACTTAACCAATTTGGCTTACCGCCGGGCGTCAAAATCACGCCATTTTATGACCGCACTGAATTAGTCGGCCACACCATACACACCGTCGAACACAATATGATTGAAGGCGCGGTGCTGATTCTTATTATCTTATTGGTATTTTTACAGCGCTTTTTAGCGGCATTTTTGGTGACGCTGATTATTCCTTTATCGCTGTTATTTGCCTTTATTTTGGTGGATTTGAATGGTATTTCTGCCAATTTGATTTCCTTAGGCGCGATTGATTTTGGGATTATCGTCGATAGTGCGGTGGTATTAGTTGAAGCGGTGATGGTACAGGTGACGCTGGATTTACAGCGCAATGCCGACATTCGCCATTTGCGACAATCCTTACTGAATACCGCCACCGAAATGGGTCGGCCTATTCTGTTTTCGAAAGCGATTATCATCATTGCCTTTTTACCGATTTTCACTTTCCAACGTGTCGAAGCCAAAATCTTCTCGCCGATGGCTTATACCTTGAGCTTTGCCTTGGTGGCGTCGATGCTGTTCAGTCTGACTTTTGTACCTGCGATGCTGACTTATTTGTTAGGGCCGAAAATCGCCGAGCGTCATAATCCTTTAGTCGATGCGATGGAGCGCCATTACCGACGGATTTTGGAGTGGGTGTTAAGACATGCTCGTGCGGTGTTTATCGGTGCGGTGTCGGCTTTGATTTTGAGTTTTATGTCGGTGAAATTCATCGGCACTGAATTTATGCCCAAGCTCGATGAAGGTAATATCTGGCTCACGATCACCTTGCCAACACCGGTTTCCTTAAACACCGCTAAACAGCTAGAACGGCAAGTGCGTGGTAAATTAGAGCAATTTACCGAAGCTAAAACCGTGTTGACCCAATTGGGTCGCCCCGAAGATGGCACCGATCCGAAAGGTTTTAACAATCTTGAAGTGCTGATAGACCTTAATCCAAAAGACCAATGGCGTTATAAAAACAAAGACGAATTGGTACAGGCGATGGATAAGGAACTGGCAATTTTTCCTGGGATTTTGACCAATTTTTCACAGGTGATTCAAGATAACGTCGAAGAAGCGATTTCGGGGGTTAAAGGTGAAATTGCCATCAAAGTATTTGGTAGTGATTTGCACATGTTGCAGGACAAAGCCAACCAAATTACCCATATTCTAGCCTCGATTCGCGGCGCAACCGATGTTGCCGCTGAACAGCAAGCCGGCTTAGCGCAGGTGATTGTCGATATTGATCGCGCTAAAGTCTCGCGTTATGGGATTAATGTCAGTGATGTTGAGCGCGTGATGGAAATTGGCATGGGTGGTAAAGCGGCATCGGAATTTCTGGAGGGTGAGCGCCGTTTTGATATAACCCTGCGTTACGAAGAAGAAGCGCGTAATTCAGTATCTGGTTTGGAAAATTTAACCGTGCAAACCCCAGATGGACAGCGGATTCCGTTGTCAGAATTGGCGACGATTAGCGTTAATCAAGGTGCCTCGCGTATCAGTCGCGAAGACAATATGCGGCGGATTGCGATTAAATGTAATTTAATCAACCGTGACCAAGGCAGTTTCGTAGCCGAAGCGCAGCAGAAAGTGGCCCAACAAGTCGATTTGCCGCCCGGTTATCGAGTGGTGTGGAGCGGTCAGTTTGAAAATCAGCAACGAGCGATGAAACGCTTGGCGGTTATCGTGCCGATTAGTTTAGGTTTGATTTTCGTGCTGTTGTTTTGGGCGTTTATGTCGGTCAAAAATGCGGTGCTGATTGTGATGAATGTGCCATTTGCGATGATCGGTGGTTTACTGATTTTATTGGCGACCGGGATTAATTTGAGCGTTTCAGCGGCGGTAGGATTTATTGCTTTGTTTGGGATTGCAGTGCAAAACGGGGTGATTTTAGTTTCAAACTTAAATAAGCTACGCCGTGAAGGTCAATCTTTACATAATGCGATTGTGAATGGTTCGGTGAGTCGTTTAAGACCGGTGGTGATGACGGCATTGATGGCGATGCTGGGCTTGTTTCCGGCTGCCTTATCAACCAGCGTTGGCTCGGAAACCGCTAAACCGTTTGCGGTGGTGATTATTGGCGGCTTAATCACCGCTACACTGTTAACATTAACCTTATTACCCGCGCTTTACCGTTATTTTGCCGAGGCCGACGAGCCTTAAAGGATTGTTATGAAAGAAATACGTGCCTACATCCAACCTCACAAATTGAGCCCTGTTACGCTGGCTTTGATGGAAATCCCAGGGTTTCCGGGTATGACCGTGATCGATTGTGATGGCTTTGGTCGTGAGCGTACTGAACATATTCAAGATTACAAACCCTTTTTGCCCAAGAAAAGGGTTGAGATATTGGCGCCTGATCATTTAGTCGACAAAATTTTTGAAACCGTGATGCGCGTTGCTCATAGTGGCCATCATGGCGATGGTAAGGTTTATATTTTTGATGTGTTGGAAGGTGGTCGGATTAGCAGTGGGGAAAGGGCAGCGGATTTGGGTTAGTGTTCAATTTAATATCATTAGCTTATTTGGAGAATACTAAGACTGCCAAGTCATTAAACCTGACAAACCCGATATTCCGGTTTCATTCTTTGCCTGACTTGGCTGATTGGGTATTGTTTTAGCCCAAGGCGCTTGCAAATTACCCCGCACCGTTCTAGTCGGCGACCCCATACCGATCCGCCATCGATTCTGTACCCTTGAATTAGTCGTTTCTCCTCAGGCAACGCACACTTGGGCGTGAGTTGGCTCGATGCTGTGGCATCGAGCACTGTTTCGATTGTTTGGAGAATGACATGCATTTTCGGTTTTACCCGTCGCCCAAGAATCGGGCAAATTGGCGCTGTCTAGCTGTGAGCGGTTGCCTGTTGTGGGCTATCGGTACGGCATATGCCAAAGAGTTGCCCTTGTCTATTGCTCAGGCGCTCGCCTTGGCCCAAGAAGGCAATCCTGGACTAGCAGAAATCAAAGCCCGCGCCGAAGCCTTAGCTGCCATTCCTTCGCAAGAAGGCGCATTGCCCGATCCCATGCTCAACTTCGACACCTTGAACGTACCCACCAGCAGTTTCAGCTTGCGCAAGGAAGACATGACGATGCTGGATTTTGGTATCAGTCAAACCATTCCGTTTCCCGGCAAACTGGCGCTGAAAGAACAAGTGGCCGAACAAGAAGCCCTGGTCGCCGCCGATTCGGTCGAAGTGGCTCGGATTCGGCTCAGCCGGGATGTCAAACAAGTCTGGTGGCGTTTGTTCTATTACGACCGTGCCATCAATGTCATTACTGAAAGCGAACAGTTTTTTGAGGCCTTGATTGATAGCGCCCAATCGCGTTACAGAGTCGGGCAAGGTCAGCAGCAGGACGTGATCTTGGCGCAACTGGAACGCTCCAAACTCAAGGATGAAAAAATCGAGCTGATCAGTATGCGCCACACGGCTGCAATCCAGCTCAACGCCTTGCTGAATCGTAATCCTGAAACCCAGGTTCCCCTGCCCAATCAGACCGAGATCAAGAATCCAAGTCTGGTGGTTACTGCTTTGCAAGCCCAAGCCATGGAACACAGCCCATTATTCGAGCAACATCGAAAAATGTTAGGAGCCGCCCGAAGCCGCGTCGAACTGGCGGAAAAGGATTTTTATCCTGATCTCACTTTGGGCGCGGGTTATGCCGTTCGGCAAAACATGCCGTCGGGTGAGTCACGTAGTGATTTTGCCAGTATCCGTCTGAGCGTCAATCTGCCGATTTATGCCGATCAGAAACAGGCTAAAGCTGTCGAGCAGCGCAATAGTGAACTGCGCCAAGAGCAATATGCGCTACAGGACGAGCACAACAAGGTACATGGTGATATCGCCACCAACGTAGCGCAGTATCAACACGCCAACCAGCGTTTACAGTTGTTGGAACACGAACTAATTCCACAAACCCAACAGGCGATCAATTCGCTGATGGCAGGCTATCCGGTTGGCAAGGCCGATTTCGGCAGTTTATTACGTTCGCAGTTAAGTCTGTTTCAATACCAAAGCCAATATTGGAAATCCCTAGTGGAAACCCAACAGTTACTGGCTGAACTATCCAATCTGGTCGGCGAGGAACTGACACATGACTAAACAAGCCTTTTTTGCCGCCATCCTGATCTTAATCATCGGCCTCGTCGGCGGTTTCTGGCTGGCAAGCAAATCATCACAAATGGTTTCCAATCCCAATCCAGTAATAGAGACGAAGCCTTTGTATTACCGCCATCCGATGAATCCCAAGGTGACCTCACCGACGCCGACCAAGGATGAAATGGGCATGGATTATCTGCCGGTGTATACCAGCGATTTAGCAGCTACAGCGCAAGCGCCGAAGGGAAAAATCCTCTATTACCGACATCCGATGGGCGCAGCCGACACATCGCCTATTCCAAAAAAAGACGAGATGGGCATGGACTATCTGCCGGTCTATGAGGGCGAACAAACCAGCTCCAAACAGCTAACGATTACCCCAGAAAAAATCCAAAAACTGGGGGTGAAGACCGATAAGGTGGCTTATCGGCCATTAGCTCGCGCCATCCGCGCATTAGGTAACGTCCAAATTGACGAACAGCGTATGCATGTGGTCAATGCCAAGTTTGAGGGCTGGATACAACGTCTGTTGGTCAATACCACTGGCCAATCGGTTAAAAAAGGCCAGCCTTTGCTGGAAATCTACAGCCCTGATTTACTGAGCGCCCAACAGGAATATCTAATTGCCAAACAAGGCGAAGCCGCTTTGCTGCAAGCCAGCCCGCAGGCATTGACCACTGCACAGCAGTTGACACGTAATGCTTTGCAACGACTCAAGTATTGGGACATCGGTTCGATGCAACTCAACCGTTTGCAACAACAAGACCAGGTCGTCGAATATCTGCCGTTGCTGTCTCCGGTTGATGGTGTGGTAATCGAAAAACCTGCCGTGGCCGGTATGCGCTTTATGCCTGGCGAGGTGTTGTTTCAGATTGCCGATTTACAGCGTGTCTGGTTATTGGTCGATGTGTTCGAGCAGGATTTGGACTGGGTGACTGTGGGCCAGACTGTCTCGGTCGCTATTAAAGCCTATCCCGATAAAACTTTTTCCGGGCAGATTGGTTTTATTTATCCGACATTAAATACTGATACTCGCACCGTCAAAGTCCGGGTGGAATTGGATAACAAACAGGGTTTGTTGAAACCTGGCTTATACGGTAGCGTGGACTTATCGGCGGGCCATCACGCGCGCCAAGTGTTAATGGTTGCGGATTCTGCAGTATTGGATAGCGGTACTCGGCAGGTAGTGTTGGTACAACTCAGCGAAGGTCGCTTCGAACCGCGAGTGGTCAAGCTTGGGCGGCAGGCAGATGGCTACAGCGAAGTATTGGACGGTGTCGTCGACGGCGAAACTGTCGTCACCCGTGCTAATTTTTTGATCGATGCAGAAAGCAACCTTAAATCTGCGCTGGATAGCCTGAGTAGTGTTGAGAAAACATGGCAAATTGAGGGGGCTAACAGCTCAGAAAATCCAACCATGCCAGAATCAGCACCGGCTCAACACCAACATACGATGGGTAATTGATCATGTTGGAGCGGATAATCGATTGGTCATTGAAGAACGTTTTTTTGGTCTTGCTGACCACGCTGTTTCTAGTTATCGGTGGCGTCTATGCAGTATTAAAAATCCCCCTAGATGCCTTGCCGGATTTGTCCGATGCACAGGTGATCGTCTATACCGAATATCCCGGCCAGGCACCGCAAGTGGTCGAGGATCAGGTGACCTATCCCTTGACCACGGCGATGCTCAGCGTGCCGCGTTCCAAAGTGGTTCGGGGTTTTTCCTTTTTCGGCGCGTCGTTCGTATATGTGATCTTTGAGGACGGCACCGATATTTACTGGGCGCGCTCACGGGTACTGGAATATCTGAACTTCGCAGCAGGTCGCCTGCCTCGCGGTGTTACCCCACAGCTAGGGCCAGATGCCACCGGCGTCGGCTGGGTTTATCAATATGCGGTGTTGGGCAAGGATTATTCGCTGGCCGAGCTGCGCACATTGCAGGACTGGTTCGTGCGTTATCAGCTGACCAAAGCCCAAGGTGTCGCGGAAGTCGCCAGCATCGGCGGCTTTGTCCAACAGTACCAAGTCACCGTCAATCCGCATAAATTACAGGCCTACGGTATTCCTCTGAAAACGGTGACCGAAACCATTGCCAACGGTAACCGCGATGTTGGCGGACGGGCCATTGAACTGAGTGAAACCGAATACATGGTGCGTGGTAGAGGCTATTTACATGGCATTCAGGATTTGGAGCGCTTGGTCTTGAAAGTCGCTAATGGCACTCCGGTGTTGGTGCGGGACGTAGCCAGAGTGGAACTGGTGCCGGACGAACGGCGTGGTATTGCCGAACTGAATGGCGATGGCGAAGTGGTATCTGGGATAGCGGTCGCCCGTTATGGCCAAAATGCGTTGGAAGTGATTGACAATCTTAAGCTCAGGCTCAAGGAGATTACCGCCGGTCTGCCGTCCGGCGTCAGCATTCAAGCCGTATACGATCGTTCCGATCTAATCCATCGTGCCATTGAAAATCTGCGCCACACCCTGCTGGAAGAAAGTCTGGTGGTCGCGGTCATTTGTGCGTTGTTTTTGATGCATGTGCGCAGTGCCTTGGTGGCCATTGTCATGTTACCGGTCGGTGTACTGATGGCATTCATGGTCATGCAGCTATTAAACATGAACTCCAATATTATGAGTCTGGGCGGTATTGCGATTGCGATTGGGGCGATGGTTGATGCGGCGATTGTGATGATTGAAAACGTCCATAAGCATTTGGAGCGCGACGCCCCAACGCTGCCACGCTACACCATTGTGTTGAATGCCTGCCGGGAAGTGGGGCCACCGTTGTTTTTCAGTCTATTGATCATCACTGTGTCGTTCTTACCGGTGTTCACCCTGGAAGCCCAGGAAGGCCGACTATTCCAGCCTTTGGCCTATACCAAAACCTTTGCGATGGCCAGTGCGGCGCTATTGTCAGTCACTCTGGTGCCAGTGTTAATTTTGCTGTTTGTGCGTGGCCATATTCGTTCCGAGCAAGACAATCCGATCAATCGGGGTTTGTTGTGTCTATACCGTCCGGTGATAGCTTGGGTGATGCGCTTTCCAAAAGCCACGGTATTTCTAGCGTTGCTAACCCTGCTGGCTAGTATTTATCCTGCCATGCGTTTGGGCGGTGAGTTTATGCCGACCTTGAATGAAGGCACGCTACTATTCATGCCGCAGACCTTGCCCGGTATTTCAGTCACCAAAACGGCTGAGTTATTACAAACCCAAGATCGCATTATCAAGAGTTTCCCAGAAGTGGAATCGGTGTTCGGCAAGGCTGGACGTGCCAGCACGGCGACCGATCCGGCACCGCTGGAAATGTCGGAAACCGTGATCAACCTAAAACCGCAAACCCAGTGGCGATCGGGGATGACGTTGGACAAGCTGGTCGCCGAAATGGATCAAGCGCTGCAAATCCCAGGTGTCAGCAATGCTTGGACCATGCCAATCAAAAACCGCATCGACATGTTGGCGACCGGTATCCGCACACCAATCGGCATCAAACTGTTTGGTAACGATTTGGCGGAAATGGAGCGCTTGGCACAACAAATCGAACAGGCTGTGAAAAATGTTCCCGGGACCACCAGCGCTTACGCCGAACGGATTACTGGTGGCTATTACTTGAATATCGATCCCGATTACGCCGCCCTTGCACGTTACGGCCTGATGGTTGGCGATATTCAAAATTTGATCGCAACGGCGATTGGTGGGGAAATGGTGACCACCATGGTGGAAGGCCGCGAGCGTTTTGGCGTGATCGTGCGTTATCCGCGCGAATTGCGGGACAGCCCGGAAGCCATCGGCAGCCATGTGTTGGTAACGACCGCCGACGGCGCGATGATTCCATTGTCGAGCGTGGCGCATGTCAGCCTCTCTAAAGGTCCACCCGGCATTCGCACCGAGAATTCGCTACTGTCGGCCTATATCTTTGTCGATATGCGTGACCGCGATATTGCCGGTTATGTCCACGACGCTAAGTTAGCTGTAGAACAAGCCGTGCAATTACCGACTGGTTACTACATTACCTGGAGTGGCCAGTTTGAATATATGGAGCGAGCAAAACAGCGTCTGCAAATCGTCGTACCTTTAACACTACTGATTATTTTCCTGTTGCTGTATCTGAATTTTGGTCGGATGACTGAAACTTTGATTGTGATGCTGTCGGTGCCGTTCGCATTAGTCGGTGGGGTTTGGTTGCTCTGGGTGTTGAATTACAACATCAGCGTTGCGGTAGGCGTCGGCTTTATCGCGCTGGCTGGCGTAGCAGCGGAAACCGGCGTAGTGATGTTGATTTACTTGGATCACGCCTACCAAAGCAAATTAGCGGTTTGTCAGCAACAAGGTCGAGCAATGAATCGCTCGGAACTTTACGACAGTGTCATCAACGGTGCCGCCGAACGGCTAAGGCCTAAAATGATGACCGTTGCCGCCATCATGGCGGGATTACTGCCGATCATGTGGAGCAATGGCACCGGTTCTGAAGTCATGCGCCGCATTGCCGCACCAATGGTGGGTGGTATGATTTCATCTATGCTGCTGACCTTAATCGTGATTCCGGCGATCTATACCTTGGCCAAGGGTTATCGCTTGAAACGGCTGGTTGACACCTCGACATAACAACATCGGTTTCTAACTATTTATCAGGAAAAATCCAACACTGCTGTATCCAACAAGGCGTTTTACTTGGGGATTGGTCAGGAATAAAGGTTTTGTTGGGTTACGAGCAGCATGCAGCCCAACCTAATTGGCTAATGCTGGTTATTTCTAAAGCTGAAAACAACACAGAAAAAGGTAACAACATGAAGATAAGATTAAAAAAATACTTGCTGGTCGGTTTTTTAGTGCTCTTTTTGGGCGCTGCGAATCCCGTTGCAGCGGTCACAGAAACTCAAATGGCGTTGACGACGGAAGCGACTAATGATGCGATTGTTAACCTTGAAGCGGCATTGAAAGCAGTGACTGAAAACAAGCTGGATCAGGCACAAAATTATGTTGATGCTACGCGAAGCTCTGCCAGCGACATTTTGGGAAGGTGTTCGGTTGAAGCAAAAAAAGAACGCGGTGCCAACGCACTTAATAATGCGCGTCGTGAAATTAAGAACGGTAATTCAGTCGTTGCTGAGGCCTCTTTAAAAGAAGCGATTAAAATTTTTAAATCGTTACTAATGTCCGTTAATAATACCGAGCAACCTAGGTTGTTTAAGTGATTCAAACCACTTGATCAAGTTCAATCATAAATCTGTCGACCTTTATTACATCAATAGCTCTTAAAAGTAGATTGGGTTGCTCGCTGTGCAACCCAACACGAAGGCCTTTAACGACCTAGGTAATAAGCTTTACTCACCTTGCTAGAATGCAGGCAGCGGTGTTTTTGGGGGCAGCAGATTCGTGATGAATGGAATTTTGTCCAGCATGCTGATGTGATTACAGTCCAGTTAAACACAGATTGGTCAGCAGGAATAAAGGTTTTGTTGGGTTGCGAAAAGCATGCAACCCAACCTACTTGGCTCCTGCGCAAAACCCAACACTAAACAAACCATTAACACTTTGAGTAATCTTCTCATTTGTTTATACCTGTAACATTAAAGTAAGCGATGATCATCTGATTATCACCTTATAACCAGCCTATAGGTTGTTTCGAGTCATGCGAGGCGCAACGATCACGAACGGTGCGCCTGACGCACCCTATAGCCTGTGCATTTTATGGCCTTGTCGGCCTTGGTTCCAACCTAATTTTGCAAATCCCCCTAAAAGTCAGCTTTTAGCGCTGTGCTACAATCGCCACTCTTTTAACTCCATTATTGGATTTCATCATGCAAGCTAAAACTCTTCTTGGCGCAGTACTGTTGTTTTTATCTTCAAGTGTTATGGCCGATGTGCCATTGACTCAAGCGGATTTATTGGGCACTTGGCAGATTGATAAAGAATCGGTGAATAGCGATGGCAGCAATGCTCGCGGCATGAACACTACTTGGGAGTTCAGAGCTGATGGCACTATGGAAGGCACTACTGAAGATAAAGATGCCAATGCGCGGGTTAATCAATTGCGTGCGGTATTAAATTACAGTGTTGAGAATGGTAAATTAATCAAACAAGCAGCATCAGGTCGTTCAAAAATGGAAACCTGTAGTGCTGTCGAAAAAGAAGGCAGCAAATTAGTTTTGAAATGCCCTTCGGTTTATTTCTTTATGACTAAAAAATAAAGCTTGGCTGAAAATTCTGGACGGAACTGTTCGCTGTTCCGGCCAGAATATAGGTCTAGTAGGTTCTAGGAAAAAACAACTCACGCATTTTTTGCCCCGGCGACGGTGCGCGCATAAAGGCTTCGCCGACTAAGAAGCTGTAAATCCCCTGCTCTAACATCAATTTCACATCATC
>JBEGMT010000171.1:0-3963 GCA_041182925.1 Pseudomonadota bacterium
CTTGTTGGATACGCAACAGCCTGGTTGATACCGAATCCTGTTTCGGCTTATCTGATTAGTCAAGGCAGTTTTACCCGCTGGACACAGGTCGCCCATCCGATTCAGCATAAAGGTTATGACAAGATTGAACAGGCGGATAAAAATCGAACTAGCAAACAATTTGCCAAAGGTTGGCGACGGTTTCTTGATTGGCCGGATTGGATGACACCAGCCGGTTGGCATCACGAGCATGATTTATTACATCACTACAGCTTGGGTGAAGTCGGTGATCCCAATAATGCTCAGCATAATATGGAGTGGTTAAGACAATCGACTTTGCCAATGTGGGTTCGTTACTGGATTGTTGCTTTGTTCTCCGGCGTTTGGAAAATCAGCTATTACACGCCGCGTACTCATAAAGAACTTTGTCTAAACGCCGCGCGTCAACAAGGCAAAACTAGACCGATTACTACCCGTCTTGGCGCTTGGAGCATTTTTACTGAACAAGGCCGCTCGTTGTGGTTAGAAAGTGTGTTGCCGTATCTGGGCTATCGTTTCGTTTTGTTACCTGCGCTGTTTTTGCCGTTGGGTAGTGTTGCTGCAATCAATGTCTTGTTGACTTCGATTCTGGCCGAAGTTTTCACCAATATGCATACTTTTCTGGTGATGATTCCTAATCATGCTGGCGATGATGTGATGATGTTTGATGAAAAATCGAATAGTAAAGGCGAGTTTTATTTACGGCAGATTTTGGGGTCGGTGAATTACCCAACCGGTTCCAATTTAAATGACTTTTTTTATGGTTGGTTAAACTACCAAATTGAACATCATTTATGGCCGGATTTACCATTAAGCCAGTATCAAAAACTTCAACCACAAGTCAAAGCATTGTGCGAAAAGCACAATATTCCTTATTGCCAACAATCGGTTTTTAAACGGATGCTAAAAGCAGCCGATATTATGGTGGGCAAGACTTCGATGCTAAAGCCAGTGGTGGCTTGAACATTTAAACGAATCGGTTTTGTAGGGTGTATTTCTGCACCCTACACAAGCAAGTTCGAGCCCTCCATGACGACTTGATTGCGGCCACGGTGTTTGGCCTGATACAACGCGATGTCAGCGCGGTTTAATAAATCTTCAATATTAGTGTTATCGCCAGAAAACAAGGTAATACCAATCGAAACCGTAAATTGCACCCTGACCGATTGATCAGCTGCTATGACCCTACATTCAGCCAGATAATACCGGAGTCGTTCACTAATCTCTTGTGCTTGGTCAGCATCGGTTTCTGGTAATAAAACGGCAAACTCTTCACCGCCGATTCGACCCAGTAAGTCGGATTCCCGAAGTACTTCATGACAGACACTCGCAAATTTCTGTAAGGTCAAATCGCCAACGCTATGCCCATAGTTATCATTAATGCTTTTGAAAAAGTCGATGTCGATTGCCAAAATGGCGAGTGGTTTTTTATAGCGGCGAGCGTGTTCCAGTTCGCGTTCAGCAAAAGCAATAAAATAACGACGATTACATAAGCCGGTCAGATAGTCGGTTTGTGCCTGTTGCTCAATTTCCCGCATCATTGCCACTCGCTCAGACATATCCCAAACAGCGGCTAACAGCTGGCTGTGACCGTCATACTCGACCAAGCTCAATAGCACTTCGGCTGGAAAATATTGCCCAGTGTCCAAACGTTTGCAGAGCCAATCAAAACGCAAGCTACCTTGTTGTTGTGCGAGGGTAATTTTTTGCTGAATCAGCCAAGTAGAATCGCTACCACAAGGTTGAGTCGGAGCCGATAGTTCGGTTGGTGTTACCAGACAGAACTGTTGCTTGGATTGACAGCCGAAAATTTTTAAAGCTGCTTGGTTACAATCGGATAAGTGCTGGTGGTCAATCAGCATAATGGCTTCGCTAGTCGATTCAAATAAAGCGCGAAACTTGATTTCTGAACGACGCAAAGCGGCTTGTGCGTCGACTCTTGCTGTGACATCGACAATCACCCATAACGATTGATTGTCACTGGGTAGGCGTGAGCCGCTCAAATCAACCCAGATTGGTCGGCCATCTTTGCGAACAAACTGGAAGTCCCGACGTAGAACGTCTTTGTTTGATAAGGCTTGATAAGCTTGGGCAACTTCAATGAAATCGGCTTCATGCAGGTAAAACTGTTGAGTGGAGTGGCCGATCAGTTCATCGAGATGGTCGTAGCCCATCATGGCGATAAAGGCTGGGTTGCACCACAATAGTTTTCGATCTTTTACGGTAGCAATCCCTACCGATTGGTTATCTAGCAAGGTCGATTGTTCACCGAGTAAATGTCTTAATTTATTGTTGGCTAGGTTTAATTCTTTAGTTTGCGCTTTCACCTGATCTTCAAGTGAGTCTTGTGATTTTTTGATTGCCAAGGACATTCTGTTGAAAGCTTTTGTGGCTTGGGCGATTTCATCATTACCGGTGACAGTGAGTTGTTTGCCAATATTACCCAGACTGATTGCTTCTGCGCCGCGAGTAAATTGAGCAATTTGTTTGGTCAGGTAGCTGCCTAAGGTCATTGAAAATAGGGCAACTAATAACATTTCGAGTCCGGCAATTCCCAAACTCCAATGTATTGCTTTGGAGAGTGTTTTTTCCAGATAACTGATGTCAAAACCAATTTGCACACTCCCGTAATTAACCCCGCCAATCTCGATTGCATGAGCGGCGTTAAAGGTCTTACCGGTTACTTGATGCAGGTCTGAAGAGATTATAAATGGCACTTGTAATGCTGTTAGGTCACCTGTTTTAACCAGCTCACGCTGTTGATCGTCAAGGATGCGGACAAAAATAATCCCCGGATTATGACTGAGTGAGTTGCTGCTTGATTGCAGGCGATCTAGGTCGTGGCTAATGATCGCATCTGCAGACATTGCAGCAAAAGTGCTGGTGGTAATGTTGGCGTGACTCAATAGCTGCTGTTGATTTGAATCGCGTAAAAAGCCCAGCACGCTGATAATTAAAATGCTTAGCAGCAAGGCTTCAATTGATGCAATGCCAATGATAGCTTTGGCGCGGAAGGGAATAATCAAGGGTTATTTCTCGACGATAATTCGAGTGTCGTCGGCGTTTATCTGCAAGCGTCGAACGTCATCCCAGTCGTTGTCGTTTGCCGGTTCAAACCCCTTGAAACCAATTTTTGCTAGTAACTCGAGACCAATCGGATCTTGAGGCATTTGATTCATTGCTTGTTGTAACTGGCTGTTAATCTCTGTCGGAATAGCTGGATGATAAGCGATCGCATGGCTAGTAAATTCTCGGGTTTCCCACAGTATCCGCAATTGGTTGCGAATCGCTTCATCCATCATCATTAACGTGCGTGGAATACCGCCGCCGGCTGGAAATAATCCCAGTGCGACATTTCGATAAACTGAATTATGCGATTTAACAAATTCAGGCTTAACAATTATCCCTTGGTGTTTTAGTTCGGCTTGCACTAAAAGGCTGGCAGCAAATGATGCTGGGGCTGGTAAGCTAATCGGTTTACCCGATAATTGAGTGATATCAGTGATAAGGCTATTTTGGGCGACGACGACAATTCCTTTCAAGCGTTGATCTTTGGCGCGGGCAAGGGCGTGATAACCGGGGTTGTTGTTAAAAACCGTGAAGTGATAAGGGTTCATATAAGCAAAATCATACTCTGCGGCTAATAATGCTTTTTCAAAACTGGGGATGTCTGGGGTGGTGACAAATCGCAGTTGAATCCCGCTATGTTGGGAAAGCCAAGCTAAAACGGGTGACCATGTTTCGGCTAATTGTGAGGCGGATTGCTGGGGAACAACGGCAAAGCTGTAGATTTTATCGGCGTTGGCTGGGGATGTTTGTATCAGTAATAAACATAAAATCAAGAACACTCTTAAATATAGATACATAAATCACCTTAAAAAATAAGGAATTCGACGCTTAGACGCTAATAAGGTAACGATTTCAAATAGATGCAATAAGTTATTC